>CAIMLY010000078.1 GCA_903842425.1 uncultured Alphaproteobacteria bacterium
CCGCCCAGGGCGTGCGCTGGGCGCTGATGATCAGCACCTGCTTCGGCTTGCTGGCCTTCCTCCTCTTCTGGATGGCCCGCAAGACGATCCGGGAAGAGATGGAGTCCTGAGACTGGACGTCCTTGCGGAGACTCGGATCTCCGCCAGGACGCCGTCTTCGGAGAAGCCGTTCAGCAATGGGTTTCCCGCGGCCTCCCGAGGGTGTCCCGTGGAGCCTGCCTTCGGACTGGGCTGAAACGCAACGGGTCCGCCGAGGTGCGGAGGTCCGTCAGTGACATGCGCCCTGGTGAGCGCCGGGAGCCGGGACTCGCGTCCGAACAAAAGTTGACGCACCCGTCATTTTCGACTTCCCTGTCCTCAGGAAAGAAAGAGGACACACCGTGAGCCGCATCCTGCCCCTGATCTTCCAGAACCTCACATTCCTGTTCGGGATCGGTTTCCTGGCGCCCTTGGTCGCCCAGATCCTCGAGCGGACCACGCCATCGATCGCCGCCACGCCCTGGCCGCTGGCGATCGGACTGGTGGTCGGGGGCGGCTGGGGCGCCATTGCCCAGAAGACGGGGCGCTGGGTATGACCGACCTTTCCGTCGAAGCCCTCCGCGCCCTGCCCCCGAAGGAGCTCAATCGTCTCGAAACCGAGACGGCGGCGCGGTTCATGGGCGGGCTGCCCTGGGGCTCGGTCCTCTGGGGCCTGGGCAACCTGGCGGTCTGGCTCTCGCTCTGGCCCCTGACCCTGTCGGGCCTCCTGCCCCTGTGGGCGGCCTTCCCCATCGCCACACTCAACGTGGCCCTCTGCTACCTGCCCTCGCACGAAGCCCAGCACCGGATCATCGCCAGGGAGGGAGAGCCCCTGTTCTG
The DNA here is from genome assembly GCA_903842425.1 of uncultured Alphaproteobacteria bacterium. Classification (GTDB taxonomy): domain Bacteria; phylum Pseudomonadota; class Alphaproteobacteria; order Caulobacterales; family Caulobacteraceae; genus Phenylobacterium. Next base: position 859 of record CAIMLY010000078.1, read on the forward strand.
GCTCAACGAACTGGTCGGGCACCTGTCGCCCCTGCCCATGCTGTTGCCCTACGGGGTGGCGAGGCTCACCCACTACGAACACCATCTCCACGCCAACCACCCAGATCTGGACCCCGACATCCACACCAAGGCGCCGAACGCCTGGCGGCTTCTCCTGAACACCATCGCCCACCGGCAGCCGGGATCGGCGACGGGCGGGAACTACTTCAAGGCCCTGACGCGGATCGGGACGGACGAGGCCCGCCGGGCGGGCCTGGTCGCCGGAATCTACACCCTGGCCTATCACACCATCCTCTTCGGCCTGGCCTGGTCGGGATTCGCCATCGAGGCCGCCCTGATCTGGTGGCTGCCGAGGATCCTGGGCTCGACCTATATCCAGTTCTACCTGAGCTGGGCGCCTCACCATCCGGCGGCCGAGATGGGCCGTTACCGGGACACCCGCGCCTTTCGCAGCCGGCTGGGCAACCTGATGTCCTCAGGCATGCAGTTTCATGTGATCCACCACCTCTACCCGCGCATTCCCCTGCTGAGGCACGCCAGGGCCTACGCGGCCCTCAGGCCGTTCCTGGTCGCCCGGGACTGCCGGCTGGACGGCCTCTAGAGGCTCCGGGCCAGGGTCGCAGCGTCGTCTGGGCGGGAGAGGGCCCAGGCGCCCAGCCGGCGGGCCCAGTAGGCCTCGCCACCATGGGACAGGCGCAGGCGGTGCAGCCCCCCCGTGAGATGGTGCAGGTCGTGCTCGGCGCTGACGCCGATGGCGCCATGGACAGCGTGGGCGACCCCGGCGCAGACAAGTGCCGCCTCGCCGCAGCGCATCTTGGCCACGGCGGCGGCCTGGAGCGGGACCGCAAGCGGAGGGCCCGTCATCGCGGTTTCGGCCGCCATCCGCGCCGCCATCACCTCTTCGGCCATCACGGCGATCTGGTGCTGGATCGCCTGGAACTTGCTGATCTCGCGCCCGAACTGCCGCCGGGTGGAAGCATAGTCCAGGGTCATGGCCTGCAGGGCGTCCATGGCGCCGGCCATCAGGGCTGCGTCGACAGCGGCGCAGAGAGCCCTCACGATCGCCGGATCCGACCCGCCCGCCACAAGCACCGGCCCGGCGTCGGGGCAATCCAGGGCCTGGGGGTCCGCAAGGCGGGCCAGGATCGTCGGCAGGACATGGGGGGCCCGGGGACGCCGGCCAGCCTCGAAGGCCAGGGGGAACAGTCCGGCCAGGTCCAGCCCGGCGCCGCCCTCCGCCTCGGGACGAAGCAGGTCGAGGAACCCGGATCCGGCCAGTTCCGGCCAGGGATCCGCGCCCAGGCCGTCCAGCAGCCGCCGCCAGGGATCAAGGAACAGATCGTCGCTCATGGACCTCACCTCAGGCCAAGGCCGCGGGCGATGATGCCGCGAAGGATTTCACGGGTGCCCCCCCGCAGGGAGAAGGTCGGGCTCATGCCGGCCAGGTAGTCCAGGGTAGCCAGGAGCGGCGCGGGGACAGGCCCCTCCAAGGAGGCCAGGTGGTCGGTGACCAGGGCCGGGATGGACTGCTCGAAGCTGGCGCCCAGGTCCTTGACCATGGAGGCCTCGACGACCGGGCTCTCTCCCCGGGCCAGTTGGCCGGTCACCGCCAGGGACATGTTCCGTAGCGTCGCCAGCCGCGCCAGCATCCGGCCGGCCAGTTCGGCCTCGGACTCGGTGGGCTCGCCACGGCTGCGGACGAAGTCCATCCACTCGTCGATCAGCACGGTGGAGGAATAGAGCCGCTCCGGGCCGCTACGCTCGAAGGCCAGCTCGGCATTGGTCTGGGACCAGCCCTGGCCCTCCTGGCCGATCAGGGCGTCCCCGGGCAGGTCGACATCCTCGAAGAAGACCTCCGAGAAGTGCTCGTCCCCCGCAAGGTCGCGGATGGGCCGCGCCGTCACGCCGGGGGTCTTGAGGTCGATCAGCAGCTGGGACAGGCCCGCCTGCCGGTCGTCCGGCCCGCCGCTGGTGCGCACCAGGGCGACCATGTAGTGGGCCTTGTGCCCGTAGGTCGTCCAGATCTTGGAGCCGTTCAGGCGCCAGCCGTTGGCGGTCCGCTCGGCGCGGGTCCGCACGCTGGCGAGGTCGGAGCCCGAGTTGGGCTCGCTCATGCCAATGCAGAAAAACGCCTCGCCCCGGCAGATGCGCGGCACGATATCCCGGCGCTGGGCCTCGGTTCCGTACCGCAGCAGGAGAGGCGCGCTCTGGCGCTCGGCGATCCAGTGGGCGGCCACGGGCGCACCCGCAGCCAGGAGTTCCTCGATCAGGACGAACCGGGCGAAGGGACTTCGCCCGCCGCCGCCAAACTCCACAGGCAGGGTCAGGCCGACCCATCCCCGGGCGGCGAGATCCCTGGAGAAGCCGGCGTCAAAGCCCATCCAGGTCCGCGCCCGGCGCGCGCCCGGCACGCCGGCGAGGCGCTCGGCGAGGAAGGCGCGCACCTCGGCGCGGAGGGCTTCATCCTCAGGGCCGATGGCGGCGGGAACGAGGGGGGTGAGCACGGCGGGCCTCCGGATCAGGCCGAGGGCGGGTTGGTCTCGAAACCCGGGGCGGCCAGAAGGGTCTTCGACCAGGGCCGGGCGCTTCGGGTCCAGAGCTGCAGGGTGGGGGTCACATCCTCATCGGTCTCCAGGGCCCCGACCTTGACCGCCACCATGCCGCTGCCCAGGCGCGAGGCGAGGGGCGAGCCGCACTTCGGGCAGAAGCAGCGCTCCACCGAACCGCCGCTCTCGCCCTGGTCGGCGTAGACAGCGTAGCCGCCAGTCAGCCGGAAAGCGGCGCCCGGGACGATGGCGTTGACCGAGAAGGCCCCGCCGCTGGTCTTCTGGCAGTGGGTGCAGTGACAGGCGACCGTCACGACGGGGGCGACGTCACACTCGAAGCCGACCTCCCCGCACAGGCACTTTCCACGCATGGCCAGACCTCCATTCCAGATACGCCCATCAGGGCCCTTTACGTATTTGACAGACCCCCGGCGGCCACGCCAGTGGGTGACCGAGGGGCAGGTCCCAGGTTTCTTCGGCCGGAAGACCAGCGGGAAGATCGCCGTCCCGGGCGCCCGGAGTGTCTGCGCCCTCGCGACGGTCATCATCGCGGACGCGTGGGTTCCATCCATGGGCCCGACCAGGAAGGTCCTGGCCTCGCACATCACCCTCCGGGCGACGCGCGGGCCAAGCCCTCAGGAGCTGACATGGAACTGTCATCGAAACGAAGACGTGGCGTCACACGCCCTGCCTAGACAGGCCGCGACAGGGGCGAACCGGCGACCGGCCAGGACGAGTCGTCACTCCCCGTTTGCGCGCGAAACGTCGACACGGTGGAGACCGACACATGACAGCCCTCGGAAAGCTGAAGACCCTCGCCCTCTGCGCTGCGGCCAGCGCCCTGTTGGCGGCCTGTGGGGGCGGTTCGGACGTCGCCTCGCCCGGCGAGGGCCAGTTCGCGACCGGTGGCGCGGGCGGAGGCTCCGGCGGCTCGGGCGGATCCGGTTCCGCCAGCGCCGACTGCCCGACGGGCTTCATCAACCTCGGCACCATCGCCAACGGCACACTGCGCTCCTGCGGCATCCCGCGCCTGGTCACCGGTTCCCTGACCCTCCCCTACCGTCCCGGCACCGCCTATCGGGTCGACGGCAAGGTTGAGATCGGCCAGGACCTCGGACCCGACGCCCAGAATCCCCGCACTGGCGTGCAGTCCGGCGTCCTCACCATCGAACCCGGCGTCGTGGTCTTTGGCGGGATTGCCGAGTACATCGTCGTCAACCGCGGCTCGCAGATGGTCGCCGACGGCACGGCTTCGCGCCCGATCATCTTCACCAGCCTCAACGACCTCAGCGGCGGCCCGGACCTCAAGGGCCAGTGGGGCGGCATCGTCATCGCCGGGCGCGCGCCGATCAATCGCTGCCCGCCCACCGTCACCAGCTTCCCGGCCAACCCGGTCAACTGCGAGTACCGCTTCGAGGCCATCCAGACGATCAACTGGGGGGGCAATGCGGCCAACGACAACAGCGGCGTCCTCCGCTACGTCCAGGTCAAGGAAGCCGGCTACGAGGTCGCACCGAACGAAGAGCTGAACGGCATCACCTTCGGCGGCGTCGGCAGCGGCACCCTGGTGGACTTCGTCCAGGTCCACGGCGGTGCGGACGACGCGGTGGAGTTCTTCGGCGGGTCGGTGAACGTGCGCCGCCTGGTGCTGACCGAATGGGACGATGACGGCTTCGACACCGACGAGGGCTACACCGGGTCCGCCCAGTACGTGATCAACATGTCGGACCGCCCCACCGAGGAGGCCCGCTGCTTCGAGATTTCCGGCGCCGGCTCCACCTCCGGCGGCCTGCCCCTCCTGCGCGCCCACCCCAAGGTCTCCAACTTCGTCTGCCGCCTTGGCCTGGCGACCTCGACCTTTGACTCCCGCCAGCACCAGGGCCTGGTCCTGAACGGCGGAACCCGGGCCGACTTCCTGAACGGCGTGATCTACTCGGCCCACCCTTCCATCCCCTGCATCGACGTCGATGGCTCCTCGACCATGGCCACACCCCGGCCGACCTTCGCCTCGGTCGCCCTGTCCTGCGGCGCTGGTCCCTTCCGCACCACGGACAACGACCAGCCCACCGGCCCCGAGACCCTGTTCAACGCCGGCCTGAACAACATCGCCACGGGGTACACCCCCACCTTCTCCCAGGGCTTCATCAACGGCTCGAACGAGAGCGGCAGGGTCGCCACCAATCCGGTCCCGGCCTCGCCCTTCTTCCTGGCGACGTCCTACATCGGCGCGGTCTCCGGCCTGACGGACAACTGGTACGTCGGCTGGACCTGCGGCCTGGCCGGCGCGGCCTCCTGCTGATCTGCGAAGACGCTTCGGGCGGCGGACACGGTTCCGCCGCCCCTTCCCCTTCCTTCCTCGAAGGCCTGATCCCGATGACCCGCACCCTCCGCACCCTCCTGCTCGCCAGCGCCGCCCTGTCCACGGCCCACTCGGCCTTCGCGCAAGCGTCGCCTCCCGGGGGGGCGACCGAGGTGGAGGAGATCATCGTCAACGGCCGGTTCATCCCGGACGTGATCCGCGACACCGCCGAGGTCGCCAACTTCCTCAGCGTGGAGGACGTCCAGCGCGCCGGCGACGACAACGCCGCCCAGGCCCTGACCCGGATCACCGGCATCTCCCTGGTCTCGGGCAAGTTCGTCTATGTGCGGGGCCTCGGCGAGCGCTACTCCCAGGCCCTCCTCAACGGCTCGCCCCTTCCCAGCCCCGAACCGCTGCAGCGGGTGATCCCACTGGACCTGTTCCCCGCCTCCATCCTGGCCGGGACCGTCATCCAGAAGACCTACTCGGCGAACTATCCGGGCGAGTTCGGCGGCGGGGTCATCGACCTGCAGACCGTCGGGGCCCCGGACGAGAGCTTCCTCAAGATCAGCGTCGGCCTCGGGGTCGATACCGAGACTTCCGGCAGCCAAGGCCTGACCTACTATGGCTCGGAGACCGACTGGCTGGGCTTTGACAACGGCGCCCGCAAGCTGCCGGTCGGCGTGCGCCAGTTCGCCGCCAACCGCCCCGTCGTGCCGGGAACGGCCACCAGCGGCCTGACCACGGATCAGTACAAGGCCGTGGCCCGCAGCTTCACCAACGCTCCCCTCAACGTGCTCCAGCGGGACCGCACTCCCGCAAATGGCAACTTCGACGTCTCCGCAGGCCACAGCCTGGACACCGACTACGGCCGGATCGGCGCCATAGGCGTGCTGAGCTACCGCAATGGGTGGCAGACCCGGAACGGCGTGCGCCAGACAACCGTACCCGACGCCGAGGGCCTGGCCCTGGCCACGGACGCCACCTTCGAGGCCAACCAGAACGACATCGCCTGGAGCGGCCTGGCCGGCCTGGCCTGGGAGAAGGACGATCACGAGGTCCGCTACACCGGCCTCTGGATCCGCTCGACCTCCAAGCGCGCCCGGATCACCTCGAACTCCGCCCAGTCCCAGGGCAACGCCAACGTGAACGCCTACAACAGCGAGTGGTACGAGCGGGTCCTCCAGCTCAGCCAGCTGTCCGGCAAGCACCTGATCGGTGACTGGGACCTGCAGTGGCGGGGCACTTACGGCCGGACCGCCCGCCAGGCGCCCTACGAGCGCCTGTACCGCTATGGCCTCGCCGCCAATGGTACGCGCACCGCCCTCCTCTCCGGCGCCAACCAGCTGGTGTCCTTCTCCGACCTGGACGAGAACATCGGCTCGGCGAACCTGGACCTGGCCTACGACCTGCCGGTGGAGTTCGTCCGGCAGGCCCAGCTGAAGGTCGGCGCCGCCTGGCAGCGCAACAGCCGCACTTCCGTGCGTCGCGACTTCACCTACGACCAGGGCCGCAACTGGGATCCGGCCCGCTATGCCGGCGAGCGGATCGACTACCTGGTCTCCGACCGCAACATCAACGACGACATCATCATGCTGCGGGAGCTGACCGGCTCCTCCCTGACGGGGGACGCAGCGATGTACGACGCAGGCCTCGAGGTCGCCGCCGCCTACATCCAGGTGGACAGCGAAATCCAGCCCCTTCTGCGCGGCAGCCTGGGCCTGCGATACGAGACCGCCGACCAGTACGTGAAGACCCTGGACATCTTCAACGAGGCGGCCGGGCCCATCTTCAGCCGCTCCGTCACCAAGGATTACCTGCTGCCGGCGGCGACCCTGACCTGGAACTTCGCCGAGGACCAGCAGCTGCGCTTCGGAGCGTCCAAGACCATCGGCCGGCCCCAGTTCCGCGAGATGGCTCCACAGCGTTACCGCGACACGGAGACCGACCGGATCCTGACGGGCAACCCGTATCTCGAGGACACGACCTTCGTGAACGTGGACGCCCGCTACGAGCGCTACTTCAGCAACGGCCAGTACGTCACCGTCGGCGCCTTCTACAAGGACATGGAAAAGCCGGTGGAGGCCCTGGCCGTCCTGGGCTCGGACGGCGCCTTCCGTCAGACCTTCTACAACGCCCCCGCCGCCGACATTTACGGCGCCGAGTTCGAGTTCAAGAAGTACTTCGACCTGGACTCGGGGGCGGGATGGGTCGACGAGCGCCGCTGGCTCGTGGCCCTGAACTACACCTACACCACTTCCAAGCTGAAGGTCTCGGATGGGGACACCATCGTCCTCGACATCACCGGCGTGGCCACGAAGCCTCCAGCCAGCGACTACCTGACCGGCGGCGAGAAGCTGCAGGGCCAGTCCGACCACCTGGCCAACGTCCAGCTGGGCTTCGAGAACGAGAATGCGGACTCGCAGGCCACCCTCCTGGTGACCTACACCAGCGAGCGGGTGTCCGCCCGGTCCAGCAGCATCGACCTGCCCGACCTGGTCCAGAAGCCCGGCGTCCGTGTGGACTTTGTCTACCGGCGCAACTTCGAGGTCCAGGGCCAGGAAATGAGCGCCTCCTTCGAGGCCCGCAACCTGACCGGTACGGATGCGCTGGAGTACCAGGAAGCCGGGGGACGCCGCTTCGAGACCAACAGCTTCGAGGTTGGCCAGTCCTTCTCGGTGGGCCTCTCGGCCAAGTTCTGAAGAGGGGCGAAGCGCCCGTCAGCCCTGTCGGCTGAGCCGCCGGATCGCCGAGATCCGGCGGACGCCGCTCGAGCGTTCGATCTGGACCACCACGTCGATCACCCGCGAGACGTAGGCCTGGACCTTGTCCCAGCCGAGCTCCAGGCCGGAGGTCAGGGCGAGCAGCCCGATCTGGTCGAGGGCGCCTGCGGGGCTGTCGGCATGGATGGTGGTGATCGACCCGGGATGGCCGCTGTTGACCGCGCGAAGGAAGGCGAAGGCCTCGGAGCCCCGGAGTTCACCCAGCAGGATCCGGTCCGGTCGCAGGCGCAGGGCTGCGGTCAGCAGGGCGTCGGCGTCCACCCGGGCCTCGCCCATGTCGCCGCGGACTGCGATGAGCCCCACGCTGTTGGGGTGGTCCAGACGGATCTCCGCCGCATCCTCGATGACGACCAGGCGCTCGGACGGGTCGATTTCCTTCACCAGGGCGTTGAGGAGGGTCGTCTTGCCGCTTCCCGTACCGCCAGAGATCACGATGGTCTTGCGGCGCCGGACGGCCTCCCGAAGGAAGCCCAGGCGGTCGTCGCTCTCCAGCAGGGCGTCGAGGACCGCTTCATCCGAAGCCCGAGCCTCGCCCCCCGGCAGAGGCTCGAAGAGGCCGCCGGCGGACAGGTCTTCCAGGCTGAGGTCCGAGATCAGGTGCTTGCGGACGGCCAGCACCGTCCCGCCCCGCGTCGCCGGGGGCCCGGCCACCTGGACCCGCGCCCCGTCCGGCAGGGTGGCTGACAGGAGGGGCTGTTCCCGGCTGACCCCCTGGCTGCTGAAGGCGGCGATCTGCCGGGCCAGCCGCTGGAGGGTCGTTTCGTCCAGCCCCGGGGCGGGCTCGCGCCGCATGCCCTCGGCCGCGGTCTCGACCCAGACTTCGCCCGGGGCGTTGACCAGGAGGTCCGTGACCTCCGGGCGTCCGAGCCAGGGCGACAGGGGGGCCAGAAACGCGCCCAGATAGACGTTGGCGTTCATCAGGGAACGACCGCGGCGAAATCAAGGTCGCGGGCGACATAGACCTGGATGGCGGCGCCCTGGCCGACCCTGAGGGTGGCCGGTATGTCAGTGGGAAGGATCCCGGCCGCCCCGCCCTGCCCGCCCAGTCCGGGCATGCCGAGCACAAGCGTGGTGTTTCCGCCGCTGGAGCCGCTGTTGGCCGCCGCCGTCACGCCCGCGTTGAGGACCGTCAGGAGGATGGAGGCGCCGAAGCGCTCGATGAAGTGGTTGTCCACCTTGCCCTCGACGCCGCCCCGCCCGAGGCGGTCCACGGCGGGAGACGCGATGTCGATGCTGACCCCGGTGGGAGTGATGATCCGGCTCCAGACCACGAAGGCGCGGGTCTGGCCAATGGAAGCCGCCGACTTGTACTGGCCGATCAGGCGCGACCCCCGGGGGATGAGCACCCGGCCGCCATCAAAGCTCCGCACGTCGCGGCTGACCACGCCCCGGACGGCGCCCGGAAGGTCCGAGTTGATCGCCGACTCCAGGACCGCGGCGATCAGGGTGCCCTGGGGCACCACGCGGCTGAGGTCCTGCATCTGGACGGCGCGGGCGCCGCCGGCGCCAGAGCCCAGGGTGCGGGCGGCGAAGCGCTCCTCGGCGGACCCCGCGGGCTCGGGAGCGGGGGGCTGAGCCGTCGCAGCGGGACTGGCCGCCGCCGCGGCTCCGGGGACGCCTTCGGGAGGCGCCAGGTCCACGACCAGGGTCGGCGCCCGCAGGTAGGCCTCCTCATTGCCCGCGGCCGGTAGCGGCGCGCCCGGAGGGGCCTCGGACGCGGGCGCCGGTGCGGGGTTGGCGGCCGTCGCGGGCAGCGGGGCGGTGGGCATGGGCACGACCGGCGCGGGGGCCGGCGGGGTCTGGGCCTGGGCCCCTCGGGAGGCGTTCAGGCCGTTGAAGACCAGGAGGCCCGCCAGGACGGCGCCGCCCATCCCGCCCCAGAAGACCAGGGGTGAATCCGGCGCCCGGACCCTGGGAAGGGTGTCCCCGGCGCGGGCGAGCACCGCGCTGGCCGGCTCGGCCGAGGGCTTCGGCTTTTTCTCGACCATCTTCATCTCCGCCAGAAGGAACGGCGCTTCTCCGGGACCAGGCTGGTCTCGGGCCGGCGATAGCCATCATTGAACACGCGGGTGACGTCGCCCCCCCGCCTCAGGACAAAGGCCGGGGCGATGCGGTCGACCACGAACAGTCCGTCCCGCTGCCTGAGGTTGACCACAGCCTCGGCGCCATCGGACTCCACGGCGAAGATGGCCGGCAGGTCCTCATCGCCCGGGAAGGCGAAATAGGTCTCCCGTCCGTCATCGAAGATCCGGACAGGCAGGAGGGCGCGGGAGCCCTGGAACGAATAGGCCGCGTTGCGGACCTCCGGCGGGGGGTCCGGCGGCGCTGGCGCCGGAGCCAGGGTCACCACCGGGGCATAGAGGAAGCGGACCGTGAAGGGCATGCCACGCGTGGGCTGGGCCAGGGCCGTCAGCTGGAAGTTGTAGCGCCGAAGGTTGGTGACCACGGTCATGTTGGTCG
>CAIMLY010000079.1 GCA_903842425.1 uncultured Alphaproteobacteria bacterium
CGGAGGTCCGCGAGAACCTGAAGTCCCAGGTGACGGCCATGATGGCCCCCAAGACGGGCGAGGACCCCAGGATGGCGGCCCTGGGCGCCATGCTGGTGGGCGGACTTGTCGAGACCATGGTGACGCCGGACGGAATCCTGAAGATCCTTTCGACGGGCGATGTCTCCCTAAAGGACGGTGAGAAGACCGCGACAGCCGCCAGCGGACCCGCCAGGCCCGCGACGCCCACCCGGGTGACGGGCATGTCCTACCTTGACCCTTCCCACTTCCGGGCCCAGCTCGCCCCGGAGAAGGGCGAGACCGAGGGGATGGGACTGGTGATGGAGCGCCGGGGTCTCTTCGGATGGAAGCTCACCCGGCTTGAACTGCCCAAGGAGGGCGACGCCAAGGCCAATGCGGGCGCCGCCGCCGTCCCCGCGGGTCCGGCGGCCCCGGTGTCCGACGCGGACCTCCAGGCCAGGCTGCCCGACGCGTTCGAGGCCGCCTTCCCGGGCTCGCCGGTCCGGTCCGTCGGGAAGGGCGCCGAAGCCAGGTCGCTCCGGTACGAGCCCCTCAGGCTCCTCAGGACGGCGTCCGGCTACGCCCTGCTGGCGAACGGCAAGATGGCGGAGGGCAGCCACGCCGAGACCGGCGCCCTGTCGGTCTCCTACCTGCGCTGGGGCCCAAAGGGCTTCGAGCCCGCCGGCCAGTGGCTGGAAGCCGCCGGCGGGGAGACCTTCGGCGCGCCGCCCGAGACCACCGTCCGGACCGACCTCCTGGCGGGGCCAGTGGTCCTGGCGAAGGCCGGGGGCATGTGGGGCGGCTGCGCCATGTCCTGGACTGACGCCCTGACCCTGGGCCCCAAGGGCCCGACCCGGCTCGCCTCTGTCCAGACGGGATACGTGACGGAGGAGATGGACATCTCCGGCGAGATTCTCCCGACCGACGGCCGCACGGGCTTCGCGGCCTCCTACAAGGGTGACGAGGTGAAGGTCCCGAGGGTCACCTATACGGTGCGGGGCGACAAGGCCGTCCCCGACATCGACCCGGCGCTTCCCGGCTGCTGAGACGGGCGCAGTCCCCGCGGGCGCGCGGAAGAGGGGGTGACAGCCCGGCGGGGCGGGGCCTAGGAGAGGGTCCATGTCCCATGCCTTCACCCCCGCCTTCCGCGACCGGATCGCCGAGGCCTGCGCCGCCTTTCCGCGCCTCGCCCATGAGGGGGGCGAGCTGAAGCGCGCGGCGGTGGCCCTGACCCTGACGGCGGCGGACGACGGCTCGGGCCAGACGGCCTTCCTGCTCACACGACGGGCGGCGAGCCTTCGCGCCCATTCCGGCCAGTGGGCCCTGCCCGGGGGGCGGCTGGACCCCGGCGAGACCCTTGAGGAAGCCGCCCTAAGGGAGCTTTCCGAGGAGGTGGGCCTGGACCTGCCGCAGAGCGACATCCTGGGCCTCCTGGACGACTACCCCACCCGCTCGGGCTATGTGATCACACCTGTGGTGACCTGGCTGGAGGACGCCTCGGCCCTGCGGCCCAACCCGGCGGAGGTGGCCTCCACCCACCTGATCCGGCTGGACTACATCGCCGAACCGGACGCCGTGGACTTCGAGACCATCCCGGAGAGCGACCGGCCCCTGATCCGGCTGAGGATCTCAGAAGAACATCACATCCACGCCCCGACGGCGGCGGTGGTCTACCAGCTGCGGGAGCTGGTCGCCGGGCGCGTCACCCGGGTAACGGAACTGGAACAGCCCGTCTTCGCCTGGCGCTAGGGGGAACTGTCAAGCTGGACCCGGAGTTACGGGGACATTGGAAGAAATAGATCATCGCTCTAGGTATCGGGACTTGTTGTGCGGCAGGCCTGGGACAACGACGCGCGCAAGTCTGGTCATCGGTAGAGCCCCCCCGGGTTA
>CAIMLY010000080.1 GCA_903842425.1 uncultured Alphaproteobacteria bacterium
AAGGGCCGCGCCGACGCCCAGAGGTCCAAGCTGTTCTCCAAGCTCTCTCGCGAGATCACCGTCGCCGCCAAGTCCGGCATGGCCGACCCGGCGATGAACCCGCGCCTGCGCCTGGCCGTGGCCAACGCCCGGGCTGAGTCCATGCCCAAGGACAACATCGAGCGGGCCATCAAGAAGGCCTCGGGCGCCGACGCCGCCTCCTACGAGGAGATCCGCTACGAGGGCTTCGGCCCCGGCGGGGTGGGCGTCATCGTCGAGGTGCTGACCGACAACCGCAACCGGGCGGCGGCCAACGTCCGGTCCCTGTTCTCCAAGCACGGCGGCAACCTGGGCGAGACCGGATCGGTCTCCTTCATGTTCGACCGGGCGGGCCGCATCGTCTATCCGGCGTCGGCCGGGGGCGAGGAGGCCATGATGGAAGCCGCCATCGAGGCCGGCGCCGACGACGTGGAGTCCGACGAGGAGGAGCACGTGGTGTTCTCCGCCTTTGAGTCCCTGAACGAGGTGTCGGCGGCCCTGGAGGCGGCCCTCGGCCCGGCCAAGTCCACGGGCCTCGCCTGGCGGCCCAAGAGCCTGACCCCGGTGGAGGGCGACGCCGTGGCGACGCTGCTGAAGCTGATCGACGCCCTCGAGGACGACGACGACGTCCAGACCGTCTGGGGCAACTACGACATCTCCGACGCCGACCTCGAGGCCTTCGGAGGCTGACCCCGCAGGAGGGCCTGTCATGGCCAGAACCGTCCAGAGCGCGTCCGGGAACCCTGTCGGCCTGATCCTGCTGGCCTGCCTGGGCTCGGCCTTTTTCATGACGGTCAGCGACTTCCCGCCCCTGACCTTCATCTTCGTCATGCTGGGCTGGATCCTGGCCGTGGCCGTCCACGAGTTTGGTCACGCCTGGGTCGCCTGGCTGGGGGGCGACCACACGATCGAGGACAAGGGCTACCTGACCTTCGACCCGCGCAAGTACGCCGACCTGCAGACCACCCTGATCTGGCCGCTGATCGCCCTGGCCCTGGGCGGCATCGGCTTCCCCGGCGGGGCCGTCTGGCTGAGGGAGGACCTGATGCGGGGGCCCCTCTGGCGCTCGGCGGCCTCCCTGGCCGGGCCGGCCGGCTCCTTCCTGGTCATGGTCCTCCTGGCCCTGCCGTTCGCCTTCTGGCGGCCGGAACCGGGGCAGGAGACCCTGGCGGCGGCCCTCGCCTTCCTGGCCTTCCTGCAGGCGACCGCCGTGGTGCTGAACCTCCTGCCCGTGCCCGGGTTCGACGGCTTCGGCGTGCTGCGGCCCTTCCTGCCGGTCCGGGCGCGCATCGCCGCGGCGAAGGTCGAGCCCGTCGCGCCCCTCATCGTCCTGGCCCTGCTCCTGCTGCTGCCGGGCGCCTCCACCGTCCTGTTCGGCCTGGCGGTCAGCCTGGCCCGGGCGGTGGGCCTGCCGACCGACCTGGTCTTCCAGGGCCTCTCGGACTTCCGCTTCTGGACACGGCTGGGGGCATGACACCCGATCCGGGGATTGACGACATCGCCGCCCGGCTCGAAGCCGCGAGGGCCGCGGGCAGGACCCTCGTGACCGGCCTGACCGGCGCCGTGTCGGCCGGCAAGAGCACCCTGGCCGCCCAGCTGGCCGACCGCCTGTCTGGCCGCGGGCTCTCCGTGGAGGTGATCTCCACCGACGGCTTCCTGAAGCCCAACGCCATCCTGGCCGCCGAGGGCGCCCTGGAGCTGAAGGGCTGGCCGCACACCTTCGACACTCCGGCCCTGCTCTCGACCCTGGCGGCCGTCCCCTCAGGCCCCGTTCAGGTCCCGGTCCACAGCCACGTGACCTACGACATCGACCCGGCCCTGGCCCGGCGCATCGACCGGCCCGACATCCTGATCGCCGAGGGGCTGAAC
>CAIMLY010000081.1 GCA_903842425.1 uncultured Alphaproteobacteria bacterium
CACGGCAGCCGCGCCGGGGGGCCGGGCGGCGGTCAGCGGCCAGGCGGTGAAGGATGGGCAGGGCGAAGGCGGCGGTCTTGCCGGTGCCGGTCTGGGCGATGCCCAGGATGTCGCGGCCCTCGAGGACGGGGGGAATGGCCTGGGCCTGGATGGGCGTCGGCGTGGAATAGCCCTCGTCGGAAAGGGCCTTGAGGAGGCCGCGATCGAGGCCGAGGTCGGTGAACTGGGTCAAGGGTAAGGTGTCTTTCGGTACGCGGAATCGTGCGGCCCCTGTCCGGGGCGCCGTTCGGCGGATCTTCGTGGGGATGCCCCCGCGCGGCGGGGCGATCTGCGATGTCGCTTCAGGGCGCTCGACAGGCGGGCGGCCGAAGCAACCCTCACGCGACTGGAACGCCGATATCGCCCTGGAAGGCCCGGGGCGCACCGGGGAAGTGGGCCCCTGGGACCCGGAAGTCAAGGCCGGCTTGCCAAGGGCGGCCTGCGGGGCGATCAAGGCGGCATGCCTGAAACCCGCCGCCTGCTGCTCGTGGCCGCCGCCGCCCTCATCGATGTCGACGGCCGGGTGCTCATCTGCCAGAGGCCCGAGGGCAAGGCCCTGGCCGGGCTCTGGGAGTTTCCCGGCGGCAAGGTGGAGGCCGGCGAATCGCCGGAGGCCTGCCAGAACCGCGAGCTGTCCGAGGAGCTGGGCATCGGGGTCACCGAGGCCTGCCTCGCCCCCTTCGTCTTCGCCAGCCACGCCTACGAGGACTTCCACCTGCTCATGCCCCTCTACCTCGTCCGGCGCTGGTCGGGGATGGTGACGGCGAAGGAGCACTCGGGCCTGGCCTGGGTGAAGCCGAACCAGCTGGGCGACTATCCCATGCCGCCGGCGGACGCGCCCCTGGTGGCCTGGCTCCGGGACCTGGTCTGAGCCCATGGCGGGGCTGGCCGAGGCCCTGGCCGACCTCGTCCGGACGCGGGCCGACCGGTCCGGCTGGATCCTGGGCCTGTCCGGGGCCCAGGGCTCGGGCAAGTCCACCCTGGCGGCGAAGATCGCCTCGATCCTGGGGTCGGAGGGCCGGTCCTGCGCCGTCCTGTCCCTTGACGACGTCTACCTCGGCCCGGAGGCGCGGGCGGACCTGGCCCGGCGGGTCCACCCCCTGTTCGCCGTGCGCGGTCCGCCGGGGACCCACGATCCGGTCCTCGCCCTGTCGGTCCTGGAGGCCCTCGGCCGTCCCGGCCCAGTCCGCCTGCCGCGCTTCGACAAGGGCCAGGACACGCCCGTCCCCGAGGCAGGTCGGCCGGTCTTCGAAGGCCCCGCCGACGTCATCCTCCTCGAGGGCTGGTGCCTGGGCGCGCGCGCGGACCCCTCCGCCGCCAGGTCCGACCCCGTCAACGCCCTGGAGCGCGACCAGGACCCTGAGGGGACCTGGCGCGGGGCGGTGGAGGCGGCGCTGGCGGGATCCTACCGGACCCTCTTCGAGGCCCCCGACCTGACGGTCTTCCTCCGGGCCCCGGACTTTACGACCGTCCGCCGGTGGCGGGGGGAGCAGGAGGCGGACCTGGCCCGCGCCATCGCCGCCGGCCGACCGGGCCGGGCCATGGACGATGCCGAGCTGGACGACTTCCTGGCCCGCTACGAGCGGATCACCCGCCGGCTGATCGCCGACCCGCCCGGAGATGTGGTGGTCGACCTCGCCCCGGACCGGACGCCAGGGCCGCTTCAGCGCCGCTGAGGCCGGGTCCCGGGGACGCTGTGCTCCACCCCGCCCAGGGCGTCGGCCAGGCGCACCTTGGCGGAGCCGGGGCGCAGGGGCTTCTGCTGGGTCTCGGAGGGCGACCAGCCGGTGAGGGTGAGGATCTCGAAGGTGGCTGGCAGGCGCCCGTCGGGGTCGGCGAAGTTCTGCTGGTAAAGCTCGAAGGCCCGGGCCAGGACCCGCCGGGTCAGGGGCCGGGGATGGCGCTCGGCCAGGACCGAGGTCTCGCCCATCCGGCGCAGGTCGGCCATCAGTTTCAGGGGATGGTCGTAGCGCACGGTCACCCGGTCGACGTCGGCCACTGGCAGGGCGAAGCCGGCCCTCTGCAGCAGCCCCGCCGCATCGGACGGATCGGCGAAGGGCGAGACCCGGGGGCCGGCGCCGCCGGTCAATTCCAGCTCTGCGGCGGTCAGGGACTGGCGCAGCTCGGTCAGGGTCGCCCCGCCGAACAGGGCGCCGATGAAGAGGCCGTCGGGCTTCAACGCCAGCCGCGCCTGGACCAGGGCGCCGATCACGTCATTGGCCCAGTGCAGGGACAGGCTGGAGACGATGAGGTCGAGGCTTGCGGCTGCGAAGGGCAGGCGCTCCTCGTCGGCCTGGACCCTCATCCCGCCGCGGCCGGCGAGCATGGGCCCCGACAGGTCGGCCTCGACCAGCAGGCCCACCCGCGGCGCGGCGTCGCTGGCCGCCAGGGCTTCGGCAAAGGCGCCCTTGCGGGCCCCGAGGTCGACGGCGCGGGGGAAGTCGCGCATGATGGCCTCCAGGCGCATCACGATGTCCCCGGCGGCGCGGCGTTTCAGGAAGTCGGCTCCGGCATAGCCCGGGGCGGCCCGGTCCAGCCGCCGGCGCAGGAGATCGCGGTCGAAGATTCGCGGGGGCGAGGCGGAGGGCGGCATGGGCCGCGACAATGAACCTTTCGGCCGGGCATGGGAACCCGCCGGCCCCCTGGCCCGGGCCGGCCGGGCGGCGCTCGATCTGGTTTATCCGCACCGGGCGCTGGACGACGACAGTCCGGTCCTGACGCCGGGCCTGACCGCCGGGGCCTGGAGCCGCATCATCTTCCTGGACGATCCGGTCTGCGACGGCTGCGGGACGCCCTTCGAGTTCAGCCTCGGTCCCGGCGCCCGCTGCGCGGCCTGCCTGGCCAAGCCCCGGGCGTTCGACCGGGCCCGGGCGGCCTGCCTCTCCGACGAGACCTCGCGCGGGCCGGTCCTGCAGCTGAAGTACGCCGACCGCACGGACCTGGCGCCCCTGTTCGTCCGCTGGATCTCGCGCTCGGCCCGGGACCTTCTGGCCGAGGCCGACGCCGTCGCCCCCGTGCCCCTGCACGGCTCGCGCCTGTTCCGGCGTCGCTACAACCAGGCCGCCGAGATCGCCCGGCCCCTGGCGAGGCTGTGGTCGCGGGACTACCTGGCCGACGCCCTGGTCCGAAGGCGCGATACGGGCGCCCAGGCGGGGCGATCGGGCCGGGGACGCCGCCGCAATGTCGCCGCCGCCTTCGCCGTCCCAGAGGGCCGCAAGCGGCAGGTGGAGGGCCGCCGGATCCTCCTCGTCGACGATGTCATGACTACGGGCGCGACCCTCGAGGCCTGCGCCCGGGCCCTGCGGGCTGCGGGCGCTGCAGCGGTGGACGCCGCCGTCATCGCCAGGGTTAAAGACCCGGCAAGCCTCACCATATAAACTGCACCCTGAGAGCCGAGGGAGACGCGCATGGCCGCCGTGACCATCTACACCAAGCCCTTTTGCCCCTACTGCGTCCGGGCCCTGGGCCTCCTGGAGCGCAAGGGCGCGGAGGTGACCGAGATCGAGGCGGCCTTCGATCCGGCCCGGCGTGAGGAAATGCTGAAGAAATCAGGCGGGGCGGCCACCTATCCGCAGATTTTCATCGGCGGTCGGCACGTGGGCGGCTGCGACGACCTGCACGACCTGGAGGCGCAGGGCCGCCTCGACGCCCTCCTGGCGGGCTGAGCCCGTGCGCGTCGCCCTGGTCCAGACCCGGACGCCGGCTTCCCAGGCCGCCGCCCTCGATCACGTCCTGCCCCTGGTTCGCCAGGCGGCGGAGGCCGGTGCGGAGCTGATACTCACTCCCGAAGGAACCAACATCCTGCAGAAGGACCGCAACCTCCTGAACGCGGCCCTGACGACGGTGGACGCCGATCCGGTGGTCTGCGGCCTGCGAGGCTTCGCCCGGGAGCGGGGCGTGCACGTCCTGGTCGGCTCGGCCCTGGTGGACGCCGGCGGCGAGAAGGCGGCCAACCGCAGCCTCCTGGTCGGGCCGGACGGTGGGATCGACGCCGCCTACGACAAGCTGCACATGTTCGACGTGGACCTGCCCACCGGCGAGACCGCCCGGGAGAGCGCGGCCTACACCCCTGGCGACCGGGCGGTGACGGCCCTTGCCGGGCAGGCGCGGCTGGGCCTGTCCATCTGCTACGACATGCGGTTCCCCGCCCTCTATCGCGCCCTGGCCCTGGCCGGGGCCGAGGTGATGACCGTACCCGCCGCCTTCACCCGGCCGACGGGGGAGGCGCACTGGGAGATCCTGCTGCGGGCCCGGGCCATCGAGACCGGCAGCTTCGTCCTGGCCCCGGCCCAGGGCGGCTTCCACGAGGATGGCCGGGGCACCTGGGGACGCAGCCTGGCGGTGGGGCCCTGGGGTGAGGTCCTGGGCGTCCTCGACCATGACGAACCCGGGGTCCTGGTGGTGGACCTTGACCTTCCGGCCGCCGCCCGCGCCCGCCGGTCCATCCCGGCCCTGGCCAACGCCCGCGCCTTCTCGGGCCCGGAGTCCCTGGCGTGATCCGCTACGCCCTGGCCTGCGCCGCCGGCCATGACTTCGAGGGCTGGTTCGGAAGCTCTGTCGATTTCGACGACCAGTCCGCCCGCGGTCTTGTCTCCTGCCCGATGTGCGGCTCCGCTGAGGTGCGCAAGCAGATCATGGCCCCCTCCGTGGTCACCTCGAAGGGCAGGGCCAAGCGGGCGCCGGGCCCCTCGCGCGAGGTGATGATGGAGATGGCCGGCCGGGTCCGCCGGCACGTCGAGGACAACTTCGACTATGTGGGCGACACCTTCGCCCGCGAGGCCCGGGCCATCCATGAGGGCCGGTCTGAGGAACGCGGGATCTACGGCGAGGCCACGCCCGAGGAGGCCCGCGCCCTCGTCGAGGACGGGGTTCCCGTCGCGCCCCTGCCGCAGGTCCCGCCGGACCGACAGGACCTCAACTGATCCAGCCTCAGGGCGCCAGGTAGGCGATGGGCGCCGTTGGCTTCAGGGACTTGTTGATCAGGCCGACCAGGGAATAGCTGTCCTTGCCCTCGAGGGCCACGCTTCGCACCCCTGCCCTGGGCGAGAAGTCGAGGGACTTGAGGTCCAGGGCCACCACGTAG
>CAIMLY010000082.1 GCA_903842425.1 uncultured Alphaproteobacteria bacterium
AGCTGCTTCTCCCCCAGGCCCTCGATGTCGTAGGCCCGGCGGGAGACGAAGTGGCGCAGGTGCTCGATGCGCTGGAAGGGGCAGGCGAACTCGCCCGAGCAGCGGCGCACCACCGTCTCGGCCCCCGAGGCCGTGGTCTCGCGCACCAGGGGCGTGGCCAGGGGACAGGGGCAGGTCGTTGGGAAGGCGAAGGGCGGCGGCGGCGGATCGGGCCGCTCGGCCTCCACCACGCCAACCACCTGGGGAATGACGTCGCCAGCCCTCTGCAGGATGACGGTGTCGCCGACCCGGATGTCCTTGCGGGCGATCTCGTCGGCGTTGTGCAGGGTGGCGTTCTCCACCACCACGCCGCCCACCGTGACCGGGGTCAGGCGGGCGACCGGCGTCACCGCCCCGGTGCGCCCGACCTGCAGGTCGATGGCCATGAGCACGGTGCGGGCCTGCTCGGCGGGGAACTTGCGGGCGATGGCCCAGCGCGGCGTGCGGGTGACGAAGCCCAGCCTCTGTTGCCAGTCCAGCCGGTCGGCCTTGTAGACCACCCCGTCGATGTCAAAGCCCAGGTGCGGCCGCGCCGCCTCCATCTCCCGATAGGCGGCCAGCAGGCCCCCGGCGCCCTCGACCCGGCGCGACTGGGGCGTGGTGGCGAAGCCCCAGGCCTTGAGCCGCCCAAGGGCCTCCCACTGGGTCGCCGCGAAGGGCGCGCTGACCTCCCCCCAGGCATAGGCGAAGAAGCCCAGGGGCCGGGCGGCGGTGATCCGCGGGTCGATCTGGCGCAGGGAGCCGGCGGCGGCGTTGCGGGGGTTGGCGTAGGTCTTCTGCCCGGCGGCCTCGGCCTGGGCGTTCAGTTCAGCGAAGGCGGCGTGGGAGAGGTAGACCTCGCCCCGCACCTCGACCACCGCCGGCCAGCCCTCCCCGGCCAGCCGGCGCGGAATATCGCCGATGGTCAGGAGGTTGGCGGTGACGTCCTCGCCCACCCGGCCGTCGCCCCGGGTGGAGCCGCGCACCAGGACCCCGCCCTCGTAGCGCAGGGAGGCCGAGAGACCGTCGATCTTGGGCTCGGCCGTGTAGGCGATGGGGGCCTCGTCCAGCCGCAGGAACCGCCGGATCCGGGCGTCGAACTCCTCGGCCTCGGCGTCGGAGAAGGCGTTGTCCAGCGAGAGCATGGGGACCCCATGCTCCACCGGCGAGAACTGCTCGGAACGCGAGGCGCCGACCCTCATGGAGGGCGAATTCTCGCGCACCAGGTGGGGGAAACGCGCCTCGATCCCGGCGTTGCGAAGACGCAGGGCGTCGTACTCTGCGTCGGAGACGACCGGCGCGTCGGCCTGGTGATAGGCGAGGTCGTGGGCGGCGATCTCGTCGGCCAGCCGGGTCAGCTCCTCGGCGGCCTCGGCCTCGGTCAGGTCAGGGACGGGGATCTCAGGCATGCATCAGGGCCCGGGCTGCGGCGCGCGCCTCGTCGGTGACCTGCGCTCCGGCAAGCATGCGGGCGATCTCCTCCTCGCGGGCGGCGGGATCCAGGGGCTCGACCCGGGTGCGCAGGTCCTCGGCCTCTCCGCCCTTGGAGATGCGCCAGTGGGCGTCGGCCCGGGCGGCGACCTGGGGCGAGTGGGTGACCACCAGGACCTGGCCCTCCCGGGCCAGCCGGCGCAGGCGCAGGCCGACGGCGTCGGCCACGGCGCCGCCGACCCCCTGGTCGACCTCGTCGAAGATCATCAGGGGCGGCTCCCCGCCCCGGCCGGCCAGGGAGGCCTTCAGCGCCAGGGCGAAACGGGCCAGCTCGCCGCCCGAGGCCACCGTGGTCAGGTCGCCGAAGGGCGCGCCCGGATTGGTCGCCACCTGGAAGATGGCGCGGTCGCAGCCGCCGGGGCCGGCGCGGTCCGGAGCCAGGGCCTCCAGGGCGACCTGGAACCGGGCGCGCTCGAGCTTCAGGGGCGGCAGCTCCGCCTCCACGGCCAGGGCCAGGGTCCCGGCCGCCCGGCGACGGGCGGCGGTGAGCTCGCCCGCGGCCATCAGGAACCGCCCCTCCGCCTCGGCCGCCTCGCGCCGGGCGGCGACCAGGTCGGCCTCGCCGGACTCCAGCCGGGCGAAGCGTTCGGCCAGGGCCTGCCGGCGGACCGGCAGTTCCTCCACGGCGCATCCCAGTTTCCGGGCCGCCGCGCGCAGGGCGAAGAGACGCTCCTCGGCCGTCTCCAGGTCATCGGGGCGGAAGTCGAAGGCCGTCGCCGCGGCCTCGACGGCGGCTTCGGCTTCCTGGAGGCCGCTGAACACGGCGTCGAGGGCCGACTCGGCCTCGGCCAGCCGGCGCACGGCCGGTCCCTCTGCGCCGGCGCCGGCCTGAAGGGCGCGGCTGCGGGCCTGGCCCAGGGCCCGGATGGCGGACGCGAGGCGGGGCGGCAGGCTCTCGATCGCCTCGCCGGCCTGGGCGATGTCGGCCAGGGCCTTCTCGGAGGCGCCGAGGACCGCCCGGGTCTCGGCCAGTGCAGCCTCCTCCCCGGCCTCGGGGGCCAGCTGGTCCAACTCGGCCAGGACCCGGCCGGCCTCGTCCGTCTCCGCCGCCAGGGCCGCAGCGTCCCGGCTGAGGGCCTCCAGGGCGGCTTCGGCCTCCCGCCAGGCGCTCCAGGCCTGGCCTGTCGCCCGCAGCAGGGCGCCGTGGCCGCCATAGGCGTCGAGCAGGTCGCGGTGGGTTCGGGCGTCCAGGAGCCCCACGGTCTCGTGCTGCCCGTGAACCTCGACCAACAGGGCGCCGATCTCGCGAAGGGCGCCCACGCTGGCGGGCTGGTCGTTGACGAAGGCCCGGCTGCGGCCGTCCGCGGACAGGACGCGGCGAAGGATCAGGTCCTCTCCCGGGGTCGCGGTCAGCCCCCTGGCCTCCAGGAGGCCCCAGACGGCATGGCCCGGCGACAGGGAGAAAGCGGCCGCGGCGCTGGCCTGGGCGGCGCCCCGACGGACCAGGCCCGCCTCGGCGCGGACCCCGGCGGCGAGGCCGAGGGCGTCCAGCAGGATGGACTTGCCCGCTACCGTCTCGCCGGTCAGGGCCGTGAGCCCCGGCCCCACAGTGAGGTCCAGGCTCTCGATCAGGACGACATCGCGAATCCAGAGGCCGGTCAGCATGGGGTCAGGTTCGCCGCGAATCGGCCAGACCGGAAGTCCGGCCGCCCGGCCGTCCGCCGATCAGCCCGCCCCCGGGGGAAGGGCCAGGCCGGCGGACAGAGGGGGAAGGGTCTTGGAGGGATCCTTGACGAAGGGAAGGGGCAGCCGCCGCTTCGCCTTTCCGTCGGGAGTGACGGGCGGCTTCAGGTCCTTGGACGTCAGGAGGGCGTAGGCCTCGCGGTACCAGTAGTCCCCCGGATAGTTGTAGCCCAGCACGGCGCCATTGCGGCGCGCCTCTTCCAGCAGGCCCAGGGTCAGGTTGGCCTCCACAAGCCGGAAAAGGGCCTCGGGCGCATGGGTCGTGGTCTGGTAACGCTGGATCACGACCTGGAACCGGCCGATCGAGGCCAGGGTGTCGCCGTTCCGCAGGTAGTAGCGGCCCACGGCCATCTCCTTGCCCGCCAGCTGGTCGTTGACCATGTCGATCTTCAGGCGCGCGTCTGCGGCATATTCGGTCTTGGGGAAGCGCTGGACCACATCCCGCAGGGCGGCGAGGGCCTGGCCCGTTGAGGCCTGGTCGCGCCCGACATCCACGATCTGGTCGAAGTAGCAGATGGCCTTCAGGTAGTGGGCGTAGGCGGCCGACGGATTCCCCGGATAGAGCGAAAGGAACCGGTCGGCGTCGCCAATGGCGTCGAAATACTTGCCCGACTGGTAGTTGGCGTAGGCGGTCATGAGGATCGCCCGGCGCGACCACTCCGAATAGGGATGCTGGCGCTCGACCTCGGCGAAGTAGTCGACGGCCTGGTTCCACTGGCGGGCGTCCAGCCGGGCGGCGCCGGTGGAGAAGAGCAGCTCGACGGGGCGCTCCTCATAGACCAACCGGGGCTTCTTGGGCTGCGCGGCGCAACCGGAGAGGGCCAGCGCGGCGGCCAGGCCGACGAGGGCCGGCGCGGTCCAGGATCTGCGAAGCACGGACACCATCACCTCAAAGGACAAGAGCGCGCCCCCGCGCCTGCACCATCGAGGGTTCTACACGAGCCCGCGGTCCGCGCCAACGCTCGCCGCACAGGAGAGGATCAGACCGCTTCGGCCATCTCGGGGGCCAGGGTCCGCAGGCGCCAGGCGTGGGGCGTGGCCAGCAGGGCGCGGACCAGGGCGTTGTTCAGGGCGTGCCCGGCAAGGACGCCCTCAAAGCGTCCGAGGACCGGCGCCCCCAGGACGTAGAGGTCGCCGATGGCGTCCAGCGCCTTGTGCCGCACGAACTCGTCCGGGCGGCGGAGCCCCTCGGGATTCATGATCGCGTCTCCGTCGATGACCACGGCGTTGTCCATGGAGCCGCCGCGGGCGAGGCCCATGGCTCGGAGGGCCTCGACCTCATGAAGGAATCCAAAGGTCCGGCAGTCGGCGAGCTCGCGACGGAAGGCCTGGCTGTCCATCCTGAGGTCCACCGCCTGGCGGCCGATGGCCGCAGAGGCGAAGGCGATCTCGAAGGCGACCTCGAACCCGTCCGACGGGCGCAGGGTGGCGCGCTTGTCACCCTCGACCACCTCGATGACGTCGACGATCTCGATGAACCGGCGCAGGGCGCCCAGCGCCCGGAGGCCCGCCTGGTCGAGCCCGCGGATGAAGTCGATGGACGAGCCGTCCATGATCGGCATTTCCGGGCCGTCGATCTCGATCACGGCGTTGTCGACGCCGCTCATGACCAGGGCGGCCATCAGGTGCTCGATGGTCGACACCGTGACCCCGGCCGCGTTGGTGATCACCGTCCCCAGCTGGGTCTTGCACACGGCCTCGCCGCTGACCGCGATGCGGTTGTCACGGTCCTGGATGTCCGTCCGGACAAAGACCAGGCCGGAATCCGCCAGCCCGGGAAGGACGGCGACCCGGGCCTGCACGCCGGTGTGGACCCCGATCCCGGAAAACCGGACGGGGCTGCGGACGGTGTGCTGGAACACTGGATTGGCCAAGAGACGAGCCTCCGGATCACTCGGGACGGAAAGACACTCCGTCAACCGGGGAGATAAGGGGCTTGCTGCGGCGCCGCAAAACACGTTGCGTTTCGCAATGTTTCTCAGCTTAAGTCCCGGAAACAAATATGTTTTCTGGAAACGCAAAGGGCCCGCCGGGAAGACCGGCGGGCCCTGGGGATTGACCGGGGCCGGGCCCCTTCTAGTTCGCCAGGCGGCGCAGGAAGGCGGGGATGTCCAGGTTCTCGCCCTCGGGAACGGCGGCCTCACCGGGGGATTCCACCGGCAGGGCCCCGCCCGCACGCGGCGAGGCGGCGGCCTGTGGCGGATCGAACCGCGCCGGGCGCTTCTGGCCCCACAGGCGGAAGCCTGTCGGACGGGGCGGAGACGACGCCGGGCCGATCGGGTTGGGGAAGAGCCCCTCAAGGTCATCCTCTTCCGCAACGCTGGGATCGACGATCTTCTTGACCGGCGCCGGCTCGATGGGACGGATGGCCGGGCTCGCCTCGAAGGTCGCCTCGGCCGGGACGGGCGCCGCGGGGGTCGCAGCCAGGAGATCGCCCTGCTCGGCCGGCAGGAGGTCGCCGGCGACGGGAGAAGGATCACCGAACAGGGCCGGTTCGGCTTCGGGCGCCGGCGCAGCAGCGTAGGCGGGCGCGACCGGGGCGGAGGGCGCCGGCGCGGGCGCAGGGTCGACGGCCACCGGGACCGGCTCGGAAGGCGCGTCGGAGACTCGGATCGGCGGCGGGCTGGCTGTACGGGCCGGGCGCGGCTCGATGACGGACATGGAGGCGCCGTCCATGCCGGTGGCCACCACCGACACGCGGATCCGGCCGTCGAGGCTGGGATCGAAGGCCGCGCCAAAGATGATGTTGCCCTCGGGGTCGACCTGCTCGGAGATGGCGTTCGCCGCCTCGTCGACCTCCAGCAGGGTCATGTCCAGGCCGCCGGTCACGTTGACCAGAACCGCCTTGGCGCCGCGCAGGGAGACCTCGTCCAGCAGGGGGTTCTGGATGGCGTTGTTGGCCGCCATGAGGGCGCGGTCCTCGCCCTCGGCCTCGCCGGTTCCCATCATGGCCTTGCCCATCTCGGTCATGACCGTGCGGACGTCGGAGAAGTCCAGGTTGATCAGGCCAGGCAGGACCATCAGGTCGGTGATGGAACGGACGCCCGAGTGCAGGACCTGGTCGGCCATGCCGAAGGCCTCGGCGAAGGTCGTCCGCTCATTGGCGACCCGGAACAGGTTCTGGTTGGGGATGACGATCAGGGTGTCGACATAGCGCTGCAGCTCGGAGATGCCGCTGTCGGCCAGGCGCATCCGGTGACGGCCCTCGAAGTGGAAGGGCTTGGTCACGACGCCGACCGTCAGGATCCCGCGCTCGCGGGCCAGCTTGGCGATGATCGGGGCGGCGCCGGTTCCGGTGCCGCCGCCCATTCCGGCGGTGATGAAGACCATGTGGGCGCCGTCAAGGTGCTCGCCGATCTCGGGAAGGGACTCCTCGGCGGCGCTCATGCCGACCTCGGGATGGGCGCCGGCGCCCAGGCCCTGCGTCACCGTGACGCCGAGCTGGATCCGGCGGTCGGTCTTGGCGAAGGCGAGCTGCTGGGCGTCGGTGTTGGCCACAACGAACTCGACGCCTTCGAGGCCGGCGTCGATCATGTTGTTGACGGCGTTTCCGCCGGCGCCTCCCACGCCGAAGACGACAATGCGCGGCTTGAGTTCGGTCGCGCGCGGCGCGGAAAGTGCAATTGCCATGAGACCCCTCGCGTCCTCCGTCAGGTTGACCTGGCTTCCCCTGGAAAACCCAGGCGAACCGGTCCGACGACAGGGTTAACAGTCGCCCCGCCGCCCTTAATCCGGGGTTAATTGCTTAGCCCGAGTCGGAGGCCCGTCGAGGCTCGGACGTGCTTTCCTGTGCACAAAATCGTCGGTTTTGCGACGCGCCGGCCAGGGGCCGGTTTCAGAGGTTGTCGCGCAGCCAGACCGCCGCCCGGATGACGGGATTCGTCCGGGCGTCCAGGGGCTCCCGGCGAACGCCGAAATTGACCAGGGCGCGGGCAGGCACCGCCTCGCGGGGGCCAAAGGCGGCCCGCTGGAGGACGCCCGCCGCAGCGCAGAAGGCCGGTCCCGAAGCGGCGTCGGCCAGGTGGGGCACCCGGCGGGGGCGTCCCAGCCGGACGGGCCGGTCAAAGACCCGCAGGGCCACCTCGCGGACCCCGGCGAGCTGGCTGGCGCCGCCGGTCAGGATCAGGCCGGCGCCCGGCTCGACGGGAACGCCCGACGCCTTCAGCCGGTCGCGCAGCAGCTCCATCGTCTCCTCGACCCGGGGGGCGATGATCCCCTTAAGCAGGGAGCGGGGGGCGATGACCGGGCCAGCGCCGGGGTCGTCCCCGCGCGGCGGCGCCTCGATCATTTCCTTGTCCTCGTTGGCCGAGGCGATGGCCGAGCCGTGCAGGGTCTTGATCCGCTCGGCGCCGGCCCAGGAGGTGGACAGGCCCCGGGCGATGTCCGAGGTCACGTGCTGGCCGCCGACCGGCACGGTCTCCACATGCACCAGGCTGCCGCCGGCGAAGACGGCCGCCGAGGTCGAGCCGCCGCCCATGTCGATGCAGACCGCGCCCAGGTCCATCTCGTCCTCCTCGAGGGCGGCGAGGGCCGAGACGAAGGGCGCCGCGGCGACTCCCTCGAAGGTCAGGTGGGCCCGCTCGACGCAGGTCGCCAGGACCCGGTAGGCCGCCTCGGCGATGGTCACCACCAACAGCTCCACCCCGAGGGCGCGGCCGAACATCTGACGCGGATCGCGGATGCCCGACTGGGCGTCGACAGACCAGGACACCGGAAGGATATGGATGGCCTTGCGGTCCTGCAGCTTCAGCTGGGCCATGGCCGAGCGGATCGCCCGGGCCAGGTCCTCGTCGGAGATCGGACGGGCGCCGAGGGACACCTTGCCCGCCACGCGCCGGCCGGCCAGCTGGCCGCCCGCCGTGGTCACGGTGACGCCCTGCACCCGGACCTCGGCCATGCTCTCGGCCCGCTCCACCGCCTGGGCCACCGCCTCGGAGGCCTCGTCGATGTTGATGATCGCCCCGTTCCGGACCCCGCGGGACTGGACATGGGCCACGCCCGAGGCCGTCAGGGTCCGGTCGACACGGCGCACCCCGTCCGGCTTCATGATGAAGCAGGCGACCTTGCTGGCGCCCAGGTCCACGGCGGCGGTCACATGGGGTCTCCCCAGTGCGGCCTTCAGGCCCTCGCGGGACTCCCGACTGGCTTCAAGCATGGTCACAAGACACCCCCGTCATTCCCTCGACTCCCCCTCCGGAACCCCGGCCCCCGCGGGCCGCGCAGCGCCGCCCGGACGCGGCCGGACCGCCACCACCGACGGCTCCCGGAGGTCCAGCCGGTCAAAGCCGATCCGCATCAGGCCGGACTCCTGGTCCAGCGCATCCAGCCGGACCAGGGCCGCAACCGCACCTTCGGCAGGCAGCTGGATGATCCCGCCGGACTTGAGTTTCAGGTCCCACCGGCGCTGGTCCACCCGGACCAGGGCCTCGACCTGGGACATCACCGCCGGCCGACGGCTCAGCTCGAGCAGCAGGTCGGCCGCACCCACATTGGCGCCGGCGCCCACGACGAGGGGCAGGCTGGCGAACCGGGCCGGATCGGCCTCGGGAATGGGGGCCCCGCGCACGTCGATCACCTGCCGACGGCCTCCGGCCTGCCAGACGGCCAGCTGGCGACGTTCGACCACCTGGATGAGCAGGGTGTCCGGCAGCAGCCGCACGACTCTCACGTCGTGGACCCAGCCGACCGACTCAATCCGGCGGCGGATCGCGTCGAGGTCCATGCCGGCCAGGGGCTGGTCCTTGTAGAGGCCGGCCGCGCGCAGGATATCGGCGGTGGCGAGGGGCGAGGCGCCCTTCACCTTCACGGCGGCCAGGCGGAAACCCGCCGCGGCGAGGCGGGAGGACACATCCGAGCTGACCGAGGCGACGATCCTCGCGCCGCGCCCGCCCGTGGCGAGGATCAGGACCAGGGCCGCCAGGAGCACGCCCAGGGCCGCCAGCAGGATGGTCGGGGCGGAAAGTCCGCCCTCGGGCGCAGCCGTCCGGCCCCGGGCTGCGGCCTGCGCCGCGCCCTGTCCGGTCGGCCTAGCCGACGATCCTCCCCGCATGGCCGCGGGCATGGGCGTCCTCCGTCATCCAGAGCACCAGTTGGTCGAACGCCACACCCATCGCGGCGGCCTGCTCGGGGACGAGGGAGGTCGGCGTCATGCCCGGCTGCGTGTTCACCTCAAGGAGAACCAGAATGTCGTTAACGTCGTCATAACGAAGGTCCGAGCGGGTCACCCCGGCGCAACCCAGCGCGGCGTGGGCCGCCTCCGACATCCGCATGGCCCGGTCGGCCGCAGCAGCGGGAATCCGGGCCGGGACGACGTGGGAAGACCCCCCCTCGGCGTACTTGGCGTCATAGTCATAGAAGCCGCTCGCCGGGACGATCTCGGTCACCGTCATGGCCCGGCCGTCCATGACGCCGACCGCCAGCTCAAGCCCGGGGATGTAGGGCTCGACCAGGACCTGCTCCCCCAGGGCCCAGTCCTCGGCGGCGATGGCCTCCGGGGGCGCGTTGGCGCCCGCCTCGACGATGAACACCCCCACGGAGGAGCCCTCGGCGTTGGGCTTGATGACATAGGGCGGCGGAAGGACATGGCCCGCGGCCGCCTCGCGCCGGTCGTAGAGACCGCCGCCGGGGACCGTGACCCCGGCCGCCGCCAGCACCGCCTTGGCGCGGGTCTTGTCCATGGCCAGGGCCGAGGCCAGGACGCCGGAGTGGGTGTAGGGCAGGCCAAGGGTCTCCAGCACGCCCTGGACGCAGCCGTCCTCGCCCCAGGAGCCGTGCAGGGCGTTGAAGCAGACATCGGGCTGAAGCCGGGAGAGGACCTGCGCCAGGTCGCGGCCGGCGTCGACCCGGCTGACCCGGGCGCCCAGTCGTTCCAGCGCGTCGGCGCAGGCCGCCCCGGAGACCAGGCTCACCTCCCGCTCGGAGGACAGCCCGCCCAGGAGGACGGCGACATGTCGCCCGGCCAGGGGACGGGAATCAGGGTCCGGCATGGGCGGGCTCCTTTCGAACGGCGGGGCCGGGCCTCGCGCGGACGGCGGCGCCTGTCAAGCCGCCGCGCCCGGCCGGCCGATCCGGCGGATCTCCCAGTCGAGCCGAACGCCGGTCTGCGCCTCGACATCGGCGCGCACCCTCTCGCCCAGGCCCTCCAGGTCAGCCGCCGTCGCCTCCCCCGTGTTGATCAGGAAGTTGGCGTGCTGGGGCGAGAACATGGCTCCGCCGAAAGCGCGCCCCCGCCATCCGGCCTCATCCACCAGGCGCCAGGCCGAATGACCCTCGGGGTTCTTGAAGGTCGACCCGCCGGTCTTCTCGCGGATCGGCTGGCTGGCCTCCCTCCGGGCGGTGATCTCGTCCATGCGGGCGGTGATGTCCGCCGGCGCGTCGGGAACCCCCTCGAAGAGCCCCGCCGTGAAGATCAGGTCGCCGCCCGCCGCCCGGGCGCAGCGGCGATAGCTGAATCCCATTTCCGAAGCCGGGATCGTGACGATCCGTCCATCGCGGGCGACCGCGCGGGCCTCGACCAGGACGTCCGCCGTCTCGGCCCCGTAGCAGCCGGCGTTCATGACCAGGGCGCCGCCCACGGACCCGGGAACGCCCCGGTAGAACTCCAGGCCCGCCAGCCCGGCGGTCGCGGCCTCGCGGGCCAGCTGGGCGTCGAGGGCGCCTGCGCCCGCCGAGATCCGCCTTTCGCCCACCCGCTCGATCCGGGCGAAGGGGCGTCCGGCCAGGCGGATCACCACCCCCTCCACCCCGCCGTCCCGGACCAGGGTGTTGGAGCCCACGCCCAGCGGCGTGACAGGGACCGCAGGGTCCAGCCCCGACAGGAACCCGGAAAGGTCCGCTTCGTCCGCCGGCAGGAAGAGCACGTCCGCAGCTCCCCCGACCCGCAGCCAGGTGAAGGGCGCCAGGGGCTCGTCCCGCAGAAGTCGGCCGCGGACGGCGGGCAGGCGGTCGCGCCAGCTCACCGGGCCAGGGCCTCGAGCTGGCCCGGCAGGGCGTAGGCCCAGGCGGTGATGTCGCCGGCGCCAAGGCAGACGACCAGGTCCCCGGGCGCCGTCTCGGCCCGGACCAGGCCCGCCAGGGCGTCCGGCCCCGAAAGCGGCAGGACGCGGCGGTGCCCGTGGCGCCTCAGCCCCTCGACGAGGTCGTCGCGGCCGGCCCC
>CAIMLY010000083.1 GCA_903842425.1 uncultured Alphaproteobacteria bacterium
CACGCCAGACTTGTCACGACCTATGGCGAAGCCCGCGGACGCGCCATGAGCTGCCGCGTCCGCGGCCTGCCGCCCTCAATGTGCGGGTCAGGCCCCTCCGTCGCCCCTTCGTCCACTTCGGGAGCCCTGTGATGGACCGACTTATCTCTCTGGCCGCCGTCGCGGTCCTTAGCAGCTTGGTGTTCGCCGGATGTACGACCGGCTCCGGAAATGCGCGCCTGGAGAACCTGGCCGACATCCCGCCGACCACGGTGGATGGGAGGAATCCACAGGTCTTCCCGGGGGTCCTCACAGTTCAGGAAGGTGCCAGCCCGTCTGCGGTCCGCTACATCTTCCATACCCACGGCATGGGAAAGACCGATGCGAAGTCGGTGCTGATCGAGCCCGTCACCGCCGCCCTGCGGGAGGCAGGCTACACCCGGGAGACGATCCCGGTGGAGCCAACCTGGGACGATGCGCCGACCGCCAGGGTCCACGACTTCGAGGGCGAGGCCCTGTCCTGCGAGGGTGGCGCCGCAAAACAGCCGCCCTGCCGCTATGATCACTTCGGCCAGTATCGGGTCGACCGGTTCCTTCATGCGGACGGGGTGAGCCGGGTGGTGGTCTACAGCTATCTTTGGCACGACGACCTCTGGCGTCTCCAGCGGCCCTTCCTTGCGCATGACCTCGCCGGGCTGCAGACGGGTTTCGCCGGATGGACGGCGGGAAGCCTGACCCGAGAACTGAAGACAAGCATTGTGAATGAAGGGCTGAGCGACGTCGCCGCCTACCTGGGTCCGGCCGGCGGGGCCTTGAAGGAGGGAATGTCCTCGGCGGTCTGCATCATGCTGCGAGAAGCTGCGGGACGGCCGGTCACGACGTCCGAGCACAA
Source organism: uncultured Alphaproteobacteria bacterium (assembly GCA_903842425.1). Classification (GTDB taxonomy): domain Bacteria; phylum Pseudomonadota; class Alphaproteobacteria; order Caulobacterales; family Caulobacteraceae; genus Phenylobacterium. The sequence continues at coordinate 872 of CAIMLY010000083.1, forward strand.
CAGTACAATCTCCCTCAGTCCCTCGGACTGCCTGGATGACAGAGGCGCCCAGGCCCTTCTCGAAAGGGACGCCCGCATCTCGTTCATCTCGCACAGCCTGGGCAGTCGGATGCTCTTCTACGTCCTGAGCGCGCCGTCCTCGAAGTCGCCTCAGCAGGAAGCCTTGCTGGCGCCGGGGGCCCCGAGGAGGGAGGCCCAAGCTCCGGGGACCCCGACCAAGGCTCTGGTAGCGACCCGCAAGGCGACCGATACCTTCTTCATGGCGGCGAACCAGCTGTCGCTTCTCGGGATCGCAGAGGTCAAGGGGGCCCAGGCGACCAGCCCCGGGGTGACGGGCACGGCGCCAGCGGCCGCCAGGGAAGCGCCGGTGCCGGGCTGCCCCAAGTCCCTGCCTGGATTCCTGACAGCAGACTGCCGGGCCCCGAAGGACTCCGAGACTCGTAAGGCCCAGAAGTCCGGCATGTCGATGTCCGCTCAGAACGCGATTGACGACATTCGGCAGCTCAAGGTGATCGGGTTCTTCGACCCAGGTGACATCCTGGGCTACTCCCTGATGGGCGGGCGGACCGGCCAGGGCCCGAGCGACATCAGCTTCATCAGCGTCCTCCACCGGAACACCCCGCAGATCCTCAGGCTGGGTTCGAACCCCTTGGTCGCGCACGACAACGAACTGGCCCTTCAGACCCTGGCCCGGCCCGGGGTGGGACACCCCCGCGCCCATCACGCGCCGCCCTACCCCCGGGACCGGCCCACCGAAGTGTTCATGAGCCCTAATGCGATGGCGATGATCTTCTGCGGCGCTCGGTCCGACCCCCAGGGCCGCCTCACGCCAAACGCCTGTCCTTCGCGCAGGTAACCGCCCTCCGCCGCTCGGGTGACGTGGAGTTCGTGAGCGCTGTCGGCTCGCCGCCTTGGACAGGGTGCGGGCGGCCCCTACCCCCCCGCCCCCGCCATCTCCAGCCGCTCGCGGCGGATGGCGTCGTAGGCGGCGTTGAGGGCGGCGGCCTTGGCGTGGGCGATGTCGAGGTATTCCTCGGGCAGTCCCAGGGCGCGGACGCGGTCCGGGTGGGCGTCTGAGATGCGACGGCGCCAGAGGGCCTTCAGGTCCTCGTCCGAGGCGTCGTGCGGGGCGTCCAGCACGGCGTAGGGGTCATCCTCCGGGGCGCCCAGGTGGACGGCGCGGATGCGGCGGAAGGAGAGCGGGCCAAAGCCGAACAGCTCGGCCACCCGCTCCAGGTAGGCCTCCTCCTCGGAGGAGACCGCCCCGTCGGCGCCGGCGATGTGGAAAAGGCCGTCCAGAACGTCTTCCAGCAGGCCCGGGCAGTTGCGATAGCGGCGGGCCAGCTGCCGGGCGTAGCTTTCGTAGCCATGGGTGGTCTGGCGGGCCAGGTCGTAGAGCCGCTGGACATTGCCCTCGGACGCCGCCTCCGGAGAGAAGACCTCGGCGAAGGCGTCGAACTCGGAGACCCGCGCCCGGCCGTCAGCCTTGGCGAGCTTGGCCCCAAGGGCGGTCACCGCCGTGGAGAAGGCCGGGTCGGCCCCCGGCGGGCCTGGAGGGCAGTCGCAGTCGCCCGGATCCGGGCGGCGGACGGCCATGGCCGCGATCCTGTTCCAGAAACCCATGCCAAAGTCCCAAGCCTGCGCGGCCCTGCGGCCAGCGCGCTCCTTCACCCACCGTGGTGAATACACCCTTCACCGGTCCCGGGATCGTTACGAATTCGACAGGCGCCGGGGGCGACGGGACCCGCGCCTCTGGACGCACCTTTCCCCGGTGTGGTCTTAAGCCGTCGAGAGCGGCGGCGGAGGCCCCTTGGACAGGCGCTGGACCTTCTGGATCGACCGGGGCGGGACCTTCACCGACGTGGTGGGGCGGACCGATGACGGCCGGGAGGCGACCGCCAAGCTCCTCTCGGCCTCGCCGGCCTGGACGGACTCCGCCGTCGAGGGCATGCGGCGCCTGATGGGGGTCGCCCCTGGCGCGCCCTTCCCCGGAGACCGGGTCGAGGCCATTCGCATGGGCACCACAGTGGCCACCAACGCCCTCCTGGAGCGACGCTTCGCGCGCACCCTGCTGGTCACTACCCGGGGCTTCGCCGACGCCCTGCGGATCGGCGACCAGGCCCGGCCGGACCTCTTCGCCCTCGACATCCGCCGTCCCGAACCCCTGTTCGCCGGAGTCCTGGAGGTGGATGAACGGCTGGCGGCCGATGGATCCGTGGTCGCGGCGCTGGACCCCGAAGCCCTGGCGGCCCGTCTCGCCGGGGTCGCCCCCGGCTACGAGGCCGTCGCCGTGGCCTTCCTTCATTCCGACCTCAACCCGGCCCACGAGCAGCTGGCGGGGCGGCTGGCCCGGGAGGCCGGCCTTCCCTTCGTCGCCCTGTCCCATGAGGTCTCGCCCCTGCCGCGCTTCCTGCCCCGGGCGGAGACCACGGTGGCCGACGCCTGCCTGACACCGGTGCTGCGCGCCTATGTGGACCAGGTCCAGGCGGCGGTGGGCGAGGCGCCCCTCTGGTTCATGACATCCGCCGGCGGCCTGGTCCGGGCGGAGTCCTTCCGCGGCCGGGACGCGGTGTTGTCCGGTCCCGCCGGCGGGGTCTCCGGGGTCGCAGCGACGGCGCGGGCGGCGGGAACGCGGGCGGTCCTCGGCTTTGACATGGGCGGCACATCCACCGATGTCTGCCGCTTCGCCGACGTCCTTGAGCGCCGGGAGAGCGCCCAGGTCGCCGGGGTGCGCCTGCGCTCGCCCATGGTGGACGTCGAGACGGTGGCGGCGGGGGGCGGCTCGATCCTCCGCTTTGACGGCGACCGGGCGCGGGCCGGGCCGGCCAGCGCTGGGGCCGATCCCGGGCCTGCGGCCTATGGGCGCGGCGGGCCGGCGACGGTGACCGACGCCAACCTGGTCCTCGGCCGGCTGGACCCGGCGCGCTTTCCCGCCGTCTTCGGGCCCGCGGGCGACGCGCCCCTGGACGCGGCTGCGGCGCGGGCCGCGCTGTCGGCCCTGGCGGCGCAGATGGGACTGCCGGGCCCCGAGGCGGCGGCGGAGGGTTTCCTCGCCGTGGCCGTCGAGCAGACCGCCCAGGCCGTGCGGCGCATCTCCACAGAGCGGGGCTTCGATCCCCGCGAGCACGCCCTGGTCGCCTTCGGCGGGGCGGCGGGCCAGGTCGCCTGCGACGTCGCCGAGGCCCTGGGGATCGATGAAATCCTCTGCCCTGGACGGGGCAGCGTCCTTTCGGCCTGGGGCATGGGCCAGGCCCGCCCCACCGTCCTTCGCCAGGGGGGGCTGGAGGCGCCCCTGGGCGGCGAGGGTCTTGCCGCCGCTTCGGACCTGGCCGCCCGGCTGGGTGCGGAGGCCCTCGCTGGCCTGGCCGCCCAGGGGATCGATGGCGGCGAGGTCCAGGTCCGGCTTGGCCTGCGCTACGACGGCGCCGACGCTGTCCTCGCCGTTGCCCCGGGACCCGAAGGCGCGGTCCGGGAGGCCTTCGAGGCCGCCCACCGCCGGCTCTTCGGATTCACCGAGACCGACCGGGAGGTCCTCGTCGCCCGGATCGAGGCCGAGGCGGTGGAGACGACGCCGCCCCCCCCGCCGCCGCCCCCCCTGGGCGACACCCGGGAGACGCCCTACGCGTCCCCCGGGGCGACGGTCGGCGTGATGCAGATGACCTGTTCCTCGCAGGCCGTGGAGGCCACCGTGGTGGAGGCCGCCGATTTCACCCGCATCGATGGCCCGGCTCTCATCGTCCGCGACGACACCCAACTGGCCGTCCTGCCCGGCTGGCGCGCCGCATCGGAGGCCGACGGCCTCGTCCGCCTGACCCGGATCTCCGGCCAGGCCCGCCGGGAGGTGAACCTCGAGCGCCCGGACCCCGTGACCCTCGAGCTCTTCAACCGCCGGTTCATGGGGGTGGCCGAGGCCATGGGCGCGGCCCTGGAGCGCACGGCGCATTCGGTCAACATCAAGGAAAGGCTGGACTTTTCCTGCGCGCTATTCGACGCCGACGGCGGCCTGGTGGCCAACGCGCCGCACATGCCGGTGCACCTGGGCTCCATGGGCGCCTCGGTCCGCGCAGTCCGCGAGCGGCGCGGGACCCTGCGCCCGGGCGAGGCCTTCGCCCTGAACAATCCCTATGCCGGCGGCACCCACCTGCCGGACATCACCGTGGTCATGCCGGTCTTCACCCGGCCGGAGGCGGAGGGCCCGCCCGACCTCTTCGTCGCCGCCCGTGGGCACCACGCCGACGTCGGCGGCGTCCAGCCGGGTTCCATGCCGCCCTTCTCGCAAACCCTTGAAGAAGAAGGGGTCCTGCTCGACGCCCTGCCCCTCATGCGGGAGGGCGTCTTCCTCGAGACGGAGGTCCGGGCGGCCCTCCTGGCCGGGCCCTGGCCCTGCCGGGCGCCGGACCGCAACCTCGCCGACCTGAAGGCCCAGCTTGCGGCCTGCCAGGCGGGCGCCGAGACCCTGGCGGGGATGATCCGCGACCAGGGCGCCGAGGTCGTCGCCCGCTACATGGGCTTCGTCCAGGACAACGCCGCCAGCGCCGTACGCCGGGCCCTTCATCGCCTGTCCGACGGCGAGGCCAGGGTTCCGATGGACGGGGGCGGGGAGATCGCCGTGCACATCACCCTGGACCCCGACCGGCAGGGGGCGGAGATCGATTTCACCGGATCTTCCGACCAGTTGCCGACGAACTTCAATGCGCCGTCCGCCATTGTCGACGCTGCGGTCCTCTACGTCTTTCGCACCCTGGTGGACGACGATATCCCGCTGAACGCCGGTTGCCTGGAGCCCCTGCGGGTGCGCACCCGACCCGGCTCCCTGCTGGCGCCCGCCCCGCCTGCAGCGGTGGTGGCCGGCAATGTCGAGACCAGCCAACACGTGGTCGACGCCCTCTATTCCGCCCTCGGCGTCATGGCCAACGCCCAGGGCGGCATGAACAACTTCACCTTCGGCGACGACGACCGGCAGTATTACGAGACCCTCTGCGGCGGCGCCGGCGCGTCAAAGCGTGGGCCCGGCGCAAGCGGGGTCCACACCCACATGACCAATTCGCGCCTCACCGACCCGGAGATCCTCGAGCGGCGCTTCCCGGTCCGGCTGGAGACCTTTGAGATCCGGAAGGGTTCCGGGGGCGACGGCGCCTTCCGGGGTGGCGACGGCGTTCGCCGGCGCCTCCGGTTCCTGGCCCCCCTGGAGGCCGCCCTCCTCTCCACCCGCCGGACCTGTGCGCCCCAGGGACTGGCCGGCGGCGGCCCCGCCCTCCCCGGCGCCCAGCGCCTGATCCGGGCCGACGGCGCGATCCTGCCCCTGCAGGGCTGTTTCTCGGTGACTGTCGCCGCGGGCGAGGCCATAGAGATCGAGACCCCCGGCGGTGGCGGCCTTGGCCCGCCCGTCGCCACATCCGCGCCGGATTCCGAGGCTAGTCCCGCCCCATGATCGCCCTTGTCCTCGCCCTCCTCCTGGCCGCGCAGGAGGTCGCCGCCCCACCCGCGCAGGCCGATGCGCCGGTGGCTACGGCTGAGCCTGCGCGCCGGGCCGACCCGGCGCAATCGCCGCCGCCGCCGCCCCTCCCGACCGGCGCGCCGAGCGATGACTATGGCCTCGTGGGCTGGTGCCTGGGCGTCCTGGAAGGCTACCTCGCCCAGCATGACCGGGTGATGCCGGACGTGACCCGGATCGAGACCACCTATCGCCGGCCCGGCTCCTCCCTGGCCGACGACCTCAAGGTCTACGCCGACCTCCAGGCCCAGGGCCGCACGCACATGAAGGTCTTCACCGCCGCCCTCCAGGCCGCCGAGAAGGCCAGCCTGTCCTCCCTGCGCCCGCGGGGCGAGGCGGCCATCGCCAAGGGCCGCGCCGTCTGGGCTCCCGCCGCGAACCTGCCGACCCGGAGCGTGGCCCAGCAGTGGATGGGCTGGACCCTGCCTCAGGTCTGCCCGGCGGCTGCAGAGCGCCTCACCGCCAGCGCCGCCCTCATGGGAGTGGCCTTCGATCCGGCCGCCGAGGTCCTCGCCCCGCCCGCACCGCCGCCGGCCGCATCCCGGGAGCCTGTTGCAGAGCCTGTTCCAGAGGCGCCCCTGGCAGCTCCGGCCCCGGACAGCGCCCCGGCCCTGCGGGAGTCGCCGGGCCCGCAATAGCCGCCGGCCCGGACCAGGTGTAGGCTGTAGGCGACGCTCCCGGAGGCCCGCCATGACCGCGCCGCACCTGATCTACTTCGCAGACCCCATGTGCTCCTGGTGCTACGGCTTCTCGCCGGTCATGGAGGACATCCGCCGCGCCTTCGGCCGGGCCCTGCCCGTGCGGCTGGTCATGGGCGGACTGCGCCCCGGGACCGAGACCCCCATGACCCAGGAGGCCAAGGACAGCCTGCGCGGCCACTGGACCCACATCACCGAGGCCACCGGCCTGCCCTTCGGCGGAGCGGTGCTGGACGACCCCGGCTTTCTCTATGACACCGACCCCGCCGCCAGGGCCGTGGTGCGGCTGCGGCGCGACAATCCCGAGGGCGCCATCGCCTACCTGGGCCGGCTGCAGAGGGCCTTCTATGCCGAGGACCGGAACATCACCCGCCCCGAGGTGCTGGCCGAGCTGGCCGGCGACTACGGGGTCGCGCCCGACGCCTTCCTGGCCGACTTCGACACGGATGAGCTGAAGCATGAGACCTGGGCGGACTACGGCGTCTCCCAGCGCGCCGGCGTGACCGGCTTTCCGACCCTGGTGGCCGGCCCGGGCCCGGAAGGGACCTACGGCGTCGTCACCCGGGGCTACAATCCGGGCGACCAGGTCGTGGCGATCCTCAGGGCCTGGCTGGAAGGCCCGCCGGCGAACGGGTGAGCGCCCGACCGCCGTTGACCCCCTCAATCAGCTTCGCTGACAGCTCCCCCTTGGGGGAGCAATTGGCACTGTAATTCCTCCACCCAGGCGAAGGTGGACCGC
>CAIMLY010000084.1 GCA_903842425.1 uncultured Alphaproteobacteria bacterium
ATTGCTCCCCCAAGGGGGAGCTCCCGGCGAAGCCGGGTGAGGGGGTCAACGGCGCTTCAGCTTTGGCCCTCATCCAGGCGCCAGAGCTGGGAGCGGAGCGCCACGGCCGCCACGATGACCAGCATCCCCAGGCCCGGGAAGAGGATCGCTGCATGCGGGCCAATGGCGTGGGCCAGCACGCCGTACAGCACCGCGCCGGCAGGGGCCGCGCCCATGTTGCCCAGGGTGAAGATCGAAAGAATCCGCGCCACCTTGTCGGGCGGCGAGTACTTCTGCACCAGGCCGCGGCCCAGGGTCATGGCCACCCCGCCGCCCAGGCCCCATACGAAGTTGAGGACGCACAGCAGCCAGAACGGCATGGGCAGGCTGCAGAGGATCAGGACGCACGCCCCGGAGAAGAGGGCCGCCAGGTAGACCCGGCCCTTGCGCCGGATCTCGCCCAGCCGGACCAGGACGGTCGCCGACAGGATCGAGCCGATCCAGAAGGTCACGCTGAACACCCCGAGGGCGGCGGCGATCCGGGTCTGGGCCGAACCCGTCAGGTCGGAGGGGAAATAGTCCTGGACGATCAGCGGCAGAAGGACGGCGAAGGCGCCCATGAAGCAGACGCCCATGCCAATGGCGCAGACGATCACCGGGGCGATCACCGGCGAGGCGAAGGCGGCTCGAAAGCCCACGCTGATCTCGCTGGCCATGAATCCCAGGACACCGCCCTCCCGGACCTTCGGGGGCGCCGCCGGGCGGGGACGGATCCGCGTCGCCGCGCCCGCCGCCACCGCCATCATGGCGGCCTGCCCGAACAGGAGGGCCGGAAGGCCGACCAGGGGCGCCGCCGCCGCCGTCGCCATGCCCAGGACCTGTCCGCCGAACTGGGCCAGGGAGGCCATGCCGACGGCCTGCTGCATCCCGCCCGGCGCCACCCGGCTGAGGAGGGCGTCCCGGGCCGGCGTCACGAAGGCGCCGATGGTCCCGATCCCCAGGGCGTAGAGGATCAGGGTGGCGTAGGTCAGGTGACCCCCGGCCACGAAGACGCCGAGGCCCAGGAAGCTCAGGGCGCACAGGCCGCATCCGGCCAGGACGGTCAGCCGGGTGTCCGTCCGGTCCGCCGCATAGCCGCCCAGCAGGATCAACAGGACGGTCGGCAGTTGCATGGACATCTGCGCCAGGCCGAAGCGGATCTCGTTCTCCTGCAGGACCACCCGGACCAGGTAGGGGAAGAGCACCATCTGCAGGCCGAAGGCGAGGAACCAGGCGCCCTGGGTGAAGAGGTAGCTGGGAAAGCCGGTCTGCGCGCCGGCCCCGGACGTCTCCGCTCCGGGTCCTGTCGCTTCGTTGGCGGACATGGGGGCGGGATCCTCGGAGTGCGACCGGGGCGCGCCGGGAGCGGCGCGCCTGTTGTGCTGATCCTAGGCGATCCCGCCGGGGCCGCCAGCCCGGAATCCGCGCGGTCGCGGGGCTTGCCTTGCAGCGGGCGGAAGGGTCTCTTGTGTGTTCCCAGGGAGGACCCGATGACCGAATTCACGACGATCGACGCCGGCGAGGTGAAGCTTCGCGCGGTGGTGCAGGGGCAGGGGCCTCTGGTCATCATGGTCCATGGCTTCCCGGAGAGCTGGTACTCCTGGCGCCACCAGATCGGCCCGGTGGCCGAGGCCGGCTTCACCGCCTGCGCCATCGACGTGCGCGGCTATGGCGGCTCGGACAAGCCGCATCCGGTGGCCGACTACGCCATGCCGCACAAGGTCAATGACCTGGTCGGCGTGGCCGACGCCCTTTCGCCGGGCCAGCCGGCCATCCTCCTGGGCCATGACTGGGGCGCGCCCATTGTCTGGAACTCGGCCCTG
>CAIMLY010000085.1 GCA_903842425.1 uncultured Alphaproteobacteria bacterium
GTTCGCCCGCAAGGCTGTCGAGAAGGGCGCTGACGGCCTCATCCCGGTGGCGGCCGGCGCCGGCGGCCATGCCGGCGGCCTGTCGCCCTTCGCCCTGATGCAGGAGCTGCGCCAGTGGTTCGACGGGCCGATCGCCTTGTCGGGCTCCATCGCCTGCGGCCGCTCCATCCTGGCCGCCCAGTCCATGGGCGCGGACCTGGCCTATATGGGCTCGGCCTTCATCGCGACGAAGGAGGCCAATGCCGTCCAGGGCTACAAGGACATGATCGTCGAGAGCTCGGGCGAGGACATCGTCTACTCGAACCTCTTCACCGGGGTGCATGGCAACTATCTGCGGCCCTCCATCGAACGGGCGGGCCTGGACCCGGACAACCTGCCCCAGGCGGACCCCTCGAAGATGAACTTCGGTTCGGGCGGCAACACCGAGGCCAAGGCCTGGAAGGACATCTGGGGCTGCGGCCAGGGCATCGGCGTGCTCAACGACATCCCGTCCACTGCGGATTTCGTCGACCGGCTGGCGGCGGAGTACGAGACGGCCAAGGCCGAGCTGGCGGCCAAGACGGCCCTGACCTCGGGGCGTCACCTGGCCGCGGTCTGAGCCGCACAGCCGGCGTCGGAAGACATCGGACCCAGGAAGACATGGGGGGCGGGGCCGCGGGCGCCGCCCCCTTCTTCATGCCCGCACCCGGCTCCAGGCCGGGCTTCAGGTCAGTCCGGGCCGGCGTCGAGAGTGTCGAGGGCCCTTCGGGCGGAGGCCGCGATCCGCGACAGGCGACGGGCGGCGAGGGCCAGGTCCTGGGCGGCGCGCCGGGCCCTGCGACTGTTCAGGTCGCCCGCCGCCGCCGGCAGGCCGGAGACGAGGGCGACGGCCTCTCCTGACAGGCGCTCCAGCCGCCCGGCGGGACTGCGCCGCCAGGCCCGCCGGTTGGCGAGGCGCCGGCGGGCGGCGGCCAGGAGCCGGGCCTCGCTGCGCGGCGGGATGCGTCGCGGGTCGAACCCCGACAGGCAGGCGCCCTGCCGGCGGGCCATGACGTCGGCCCAGTCCTGTTCGAAGGCGGCGTCGATCCGGCGTTCGATGGCCAGGCATTCGCCCAGCTCGCCGGGCGGGTCTTGGGAAGGTGTCATGGCGCGACTGTAACAAAAATACAGCCCATCACCAGTTCCGGCCGTGATTTTCTGGCTCAGTCCCCCTGGATCAGGATCCGGCGGGCCTGCCAGGGCGGGACGATGGCGGTGATGTGGGCGGCCCAGCGCAGCCGGGCGTCGCGCCGGGTGGGGCCGGCGACGCTTTCCAGGTCGAAGCGGCCGGGGGCGGCCCCGCGCAGGAGGCGCTTGACCAGGACCTCGCCGGTATCGAGCTCGACCACCACCACCTGGCCCAGCATGTCGGGGCTGGGCGGGGTGCGCTGGTCCTCGAAGTAGATCAGGGCGCCGTCGTCCGCGAGGCCGCGCATGGAGTGGCCGCTCACCCGCAGGGCCACGGCGCGCTCCGTTCCGCCAGGGGGCAGGGGGGCGAACTCCGGCGGGGCCTGGCCGCCGGCCATGAGGACCTCGCCCCCGGGATCGGCGCCGACCCGGCCGATGATGGGCGCCGGCCCGGAGGCGTCGCCCGTTGCAGGGCCGGCGCCCGGGCTTTGGGCGTCGTAGAGCCAGTCCGGGCGGACGCCGAAGGCGGCGGCGTACTCCCTGGACCGGCGCCAGGAGTAGGGCGCGTTGCCGTTCTCGTTGGAGGCGTAGGTGTTGCGGTTCCAGCCATGCGCCTCGGCCGCCGCGGCGGCGGTCTCGAACCCTGCGGCGAGGCGGGCCTGGCGCAGTCGGGCGGCGCGGTCATCCATGGCGGGACCCTAGCGATCCTGCGATGTATGTAAACTACAAATAATGTTTGCGCGTTCACTGTATGTTCCATACGGTCGCCCACATGAGCCAGATCCGATCCCCCCAGCCCGGCGATATCCACGATTACGCCGCCCTACGTCAGAGCGGGACGCACCCCGAGCGCGCCCGCACCGAACTCGATCTCCGCGCCGGCCAGGCCCGAAGGCTGGAGCGGGTCTTCCGGGCCCGCGCCCTCCGTGGCGAGGGGGACCGGCAACTGCCCAAGTTCGCCCACCACGACCGGCATGTCCGCACGGTGATGGCTGAGGGGGGCTTCTGGTCCCTGTCGGAAAGGCGGATCGGCCGGGACGGGGTCGCGGTGTGCCTGCCCCTGGTGCCGCCGGCGGCCGGGAGGCGGGGTTGAGCGGCGGCGAGGGCGGGGAAGCCCTCCCGACCGCCGCCGAACTGGTCGCCGAGTCGCTGCGCCAGAGGCGCCCGGCGGGCCGGGGCCTGTTCCTGCGCCAGCTCATGGCCCATGCCCTGGCCGGGCTGACCCTGCTGGAAGGGCCCGGCGCGGCCAGCGAGGCCGCATATCGACTGGCCGACGCGGCCGCCAGTCCCCGGAGGGACGGATGAAGACGACGCGGACGGCAGCCCCCCGCGCCCCTGTGCGACGGCTCTCCGGGCTGGACTCCCTGCAGCGCCGGGGCCGGATCAGCCGCAGCCAGAGGGCGGCGGGCGAGGCCTATGGCGCCGTCTGGCGACGGTCCCTCGCGGAGGCGAACCTGCCCTCGTCCCTGGCGGCGGAGACGTCCCTGGGCCTGGGCGGCGCCCGCCGCGCGCCGGATCCCGGGCGGGGGCTGACGGCGGCGGAGGCCCGGCTGAGGGCCCGCCATCACCTGGCCGCCCTGCGCCGGCGGCTGAAGGACCATCCCACCCTGGTGGGCGCCTGCGACCGGATCTGCGGCCAGGAGCTGACGCCCCGCGAGGCGGCGGGGGGTGACCGGGAGGCGGGGCGGCTGGAGGCGGTGCTGGCCATCGCCCTGGACCTGCTCTTGCGGGACTAGGCCGAGGCGGCGAGGGGAATTGACCCCCTCGCCGGGCTTCGCCGGGAGCTCCCCTTGGGGGAGCCATTGGCGCTGTAACTCCTCCCCATCAGGGGGAGCCATTCCGCAGGCGGCGCGGGTCTCCGGGTCAGAAGGTGAGGCCCGACCAGGCGGTCCGGCAGTGGTGCTGGTCGCGGAAGCCGTCGGCCGACATGGTCGTGACCCCGCCGCCGCTGGCGACGTCGAGGGCCTGGACGTTGCCGCGGGCGAAGTCGGCCCAGGCCGGGGCGCCGGCGCCATTGGGGTTCCCGGTCCGGGCGAAGTTGGTCCAGTAGGTCGACATGGTCGCCTGCAGGGCCTTCTGCTCGGCGTTCTGGGCTGCGGAGGCCATGCCGAAGAGATAGGGCAGTTCGAAGGCGTGGGCCGCCCCCTGGGGCAGGCTCAGGACGTAGCGGCCGCCAAAGGCGCCGACGATGGGCACGGCGGTCTGGTCGCGGAACTCGTACATCCAGACGGGCGACTTCTGGCCGGCGATCCGCGCCGAGACGTTCACGCCGTTGCACGAGAAGGTGCTGTCGGTGGCGGCCGCGGCGGCGGCGAGGCTGGGCTGGAGGACAGGGTCGTCGCCGAAGCGGCTGAGGGGATAGTAGCGACCCGTCAGGTCGGCGGCGGACACGCCCTGCCGGGACTCTGCGTCCTTCGCCGCCAGTTGGTAGCCCGCCGGGGTCAGCAGGAAGGACCGGTCAGCGGGATTGAAGTTGGGCGGCTTGGCCGAGAAACGGGCGCCCAGCTCCTCCAGGGCCAGGAAGAGGCGGTTCTCGTCCTCGTTGGAGCCATTGATCACCGGAACCCTGTTGTTCCGGCCCGCGGCGAAGATCGACTGGATGGTTCCGGGCAGGACCCTGCCGTCGACGGAAGGGACGAGGTTGCCGACCTCCTTGCCGTAGGCGGTCATCAGCTTGCCGCGAACCACGGCGTCGGGCAGACCGCGCAGGCAGGCGGCGGTGACGGACTCGCCCTTGCAGGAGGCGCCGGCGTCCTGGCCGTCCATGGCGGACCTGAGGGCCGCAGCGCTCTTGTCCTCCATCTGCGCCTGGGTGAGCTGTCCGGCGACGCCGTAGGCTCCGCTCTGGATGATGGCCTTGTCGAACAGGCCCTTGGACAGGGGCGAGGCCAGGTGGGTCATGACGCTGAAGCCGCCGGCCGATTCGCCGAAGATCGTCACGTTGCGGGCGTCGCCTCCGAACCGGGCGATGTTGGCGCGAACCCACTTGAGGGCGGCCTGCTGGTCCATGATCCCGTAGTCGCCCGAGGCGCCCGAGGCGTCCCGGAGGGCGGGGTGGGCGAGGAAGCCCATGGCGCCGAGGCGGTAGTGGATGGCCACGACGACGACGCCCCGGCTGACCAGGGGGCTGGGGTCGGCATAGGTGGAAGCGTCGCCCGTGGTGAAGGCGCCGCCGTGGATCCAGACCATGACGGGAAAGCGGCCCTTGCCGGCCGGGGCGTGGACGTCGAGGTAGAGGCAGTCCTCGCTGTCGGTCCGGGAGCGGAAGGGACTTTCAGGTCCGGTCTGCAGGCAGGGGGCGGCGGACTTCGTGCGGGCGATGGGCGCGGTCCATTTCGCCGCAGGCTGCGGGGCCCGCCAGCGCAGGTCGCCCACGGGCGGGGCTGCGAAGGGAATGGCGTAGTAGCTGACCATACCGGCCTTGACCGTGGCCTGGACCGGGCCGCCCGCCGTCCTGACGACCTGGACCTGTGTCTCCGCCATGGCGCTCCCGGCCGACAGCAGGCCCATCGCCAGGACCAGGGGCGCGGCAAGGCCGCAGGCGAGCGTCTTCAGTCGGATGCGCATGTGGTCTTCCCCCCGGCCGCCGGCCCGTTCGCGGGACGGTCATTCCTGGGCGAAAGCCTACCCCCCGGGCGGTGGCCGGCGCAATGCGCCGGGCGCGCAATTGCAAGCTGCTTTTTTTTGGTCCCTCGCGGACCCGAAGGTAGGATGCAGGCCTGATCCGGAGCCGCGCCCGCGGCCCGGCGCACCTTGTCCCGGACATTCCCAACCATGACCACGACGGCGACCGACGCCGGCGCGCCGGGAGGCTATTCCCGCGCGCTCGGCCTGCACATCTGCGACCGCACGGCGGCGGGGGCGGCGCCCCGCACCCTGAGGCGGTCGCCCCTGAATGTCCGCCAGCGCGACCTGAGGGCCTGGCTGGACGGCGACCCCGAGTTCGCCGCCCTGTTCGGCCTGGCCTGCGCGGCGGGGGTGGCGCCCCAGCGCTACAGCCTGTCCAGGGCCGCGGAGTTCTGCCGTCGGGTGGCGGATGGCGCCATGGTCAGCGAGGCCTGCGGCCAGGAGGGGATGCCGTCGCTGGCGACCCTGCAGTGGTGGACGCAGCGGCGGCCCGAGTTCGCCGCCATGCTGGCCTCGGCCCTGGACGCCCAGTCGCGGCGGCTGGCAGACGAGGTGACGGCCATCGCAGACGCCGCCAGCCCCGAGACCCTGCAGATCTCGCGCATGCGCATCGCCGCCCGGCAGTGGCTGGCCGCGCGCCTGGCCCGGCAGACGCCAGAGGTCCCGGGTCGGGCCGCCCCCGCTGCGGAGACCGAGGGCTGGCCGCCGGGCCTGGTGGTGGAGGCGGCGGAGTTCTGATGAAGATCCCGACGACCTGGACGCCGCGGCCCTACCAGCTGGACCTTTGGCGCTACCTGCAGGCGGGGGGCTTGCGGGCCGACGTGGCCGCCCACCGCCGCTGGGGCAAGGACGAGGTGGCCCTGCACTGGACCGCGAGCCGGATGGTCACCCGCCCCGGCGTCTACTGGCACATGCTGCCGGAGACCGCCCACGCCCGGAAGGCGATCTGGGAGGCGGTGAACCCGCACACCGGCCGCAGGCGGATCGATGAGGCCTTTCCCAGGGCCCTGCGTGCCTCGACCCGGGGCGGCGACATGCGGATCGAGCTGAAGAACGGGTCGGTCTGGCAGGTGGCGGGCTCGGACAACTATGACCGGCTGGTGGGCGCCTCGCCCCTGGGGGTGGTGTTCTCGGAGTGGGCCCTGGCCAAGCCCGAGGCCTGGACCTACCTGCGGCCGATCCTGGCGGAGAACGGCGGCTGGGCCCTGTTCCTGTGGACGCCGAGGGGCCGCAACCATGCGGTGCGGGCCTTCGAGAGCCGTAGCCGGGACCCGGCCTGGTTCACCCTGAAGTCACCGGCCACCCACACCGATGTCTTCACCGCCGAGCAGCTGGCCCGGGAGGAGGCGGACCTGGTGGCGGAGACCGGATCGGCGGAGGAGGGCCGGGCCCGGTTCGCCACGGAATACCTGGTGGCCTTCGATGCCCCGGCGCCGGGCGCCTATTACGGCTCGGTCCTGGCAGAGGCGGACA
>CAIMLY010000086.1 GCA_903842425.1 uncultured Alphaproteobacteria bacterium
CCTCGGCGCCCGGGACCAGGGACTCGAAGGCCTCGTCCGTATTCTTGCCGGACAGGTCGCCCGGGCTCAGCACCAGGTCATTGGACACGCTGGTCTGTCCCAGGCGGTCCGGGATGTTGAGGATGAGGGTGATCGGGAACTGGTGGATCTCGAGCTTGGAGTCGATGATCTCGACGCCGGCGAACTCGAGGTTGTTGTCCGTGAACTTGTAGTCGTAGCCCGCCTGGAGGTTGCCCGAGGCGCGGCCCATGCGCGGCAGCGCCCGGGAATAGCGCACGCTGGCCTGCCCCGAGTGGCCCTCGTTGTCGAACCCCTCGGCGATCTTGGGGCGCACGGTGGAGTAGCTGCCGAAGACCAGGAGCTTCTCGCGCGGGGCGAGGCCGAAGACGCCGCTGGCCGAATGGGCGGCGAACCGCCCGGTGAAGGACCGCGTGTGCTGGTAGGAAAGGATATGGCCGGCGCCGAAGGCGTTGCCCCAGTTCACCCCAACCTCGAGCTGGTCGAGCCCCAGTTGCCGGAAGCCGCGGTTGTCGTAGCCGGCGTAGACCCGGACCGGGCGCCGGTCGGTGGCCTGGAGGACAAGGTCGGTCTCGCCCGTGGCCTTGCCCGGCTGGAAGACGGCGTTGACGCTGAGGAAGGGATTCTCGTTCAGGCGGTCCAGCTCATCCTCGATCCGGGGCAGGTCGATGTACTCGCCGGACTTCAGGGTCAGCGGCCGCCGGATCACGGCTTCGGAGAAGTACTTGGCGTCCGATACGGTGACGGCGCCCAGGCGATACCGGGTGATGACGATCTGGACCACGCCGGAGGTGACGTTCTGCGGCGGCGTGGAGACATCCAGGAAGGGCTTGCCCCGGTCGATGTACCAGGAGCGCGCGGTCTCCCTCAGCTCATCCAGGTCCGAGAGCCGGAGGGGACGACCGACATAGGGGGCGACAAGGGCCCGGAATTCCGGCGAGTCCAGTTCGTCGAGCCCCTGGATCGAGATCCCGCTCGGCCCGGCGGCGTCGGGGGCCAGGCCCTCTCGCTTCAGGTTGAAGGGACCGTCCACAAAGACGACGCCCTTCAGGGCCGGCAGGAGGACAGTGTCCGCATCCCCGGGGCGACGCTCCCTCGCACTCCGGGAGTCGGCAGGCGGGGAGACCGGGGCCGGCGCCGCCGCCTCAGGCAACTGCGGGGCGACCTTGGGGTAGTTCTGGGCCATGGCCGTCCCGGCCCCGAAGCCCAGCGCAAGGGAAAGGACGGCCAGGAGGCCCGGCAGGCGGAGGGCGCGGCGCACGCCGCGGCGGAAGGAAGCCACGCCTACTGGTCCCCCGCGTCGGGTTCCGGGGGCCCGGAGCTCATGGGCACGTAGATGGTCCAGCTCTTGCTGCGGGCGCCCTGCAGCAAGATGGAGTCCAGGAGATTGATCACCGGCGCCCCGCCCTCGACCGTCGCCAGGCCCCTCTCCAGGCCCGAGGCCGTCCGTCCGGACTGCCCCTGGAGGATAATGGGAAGAGTGGCCATGCCGTTGCTGCGCAGGGTCGAGAGCGCGCCGGGAGCCGGGAAGGGAATGTAGACCCTCGGCGTCCCACCGGCGAAGGTCGCCTGCTGGGACGTGGCGCCCGCTTCGTCCTCAGGCACGCCCAGGCCGACAAGGATATCCTTGATGGGATCGCCCGTGGTCGCCTTCTCAATGGTCCCGGGGCCGGTCGCAAGGGTGGGCAGGATGTAGTTGGACAGGGATACGCCGCCGCCCGCGGTGAAGTCCCCGGCGGACAGGCCCGCCGTCACCGTCCTCGAACCGGGCTCCGCGGAGTCGTAGGCGCCGGACGTGCGGGTGACCGTCACCGTCTGGCCAGCGGCCAGCCCGGCCAGGACGTAGTTGCCGGGAACCAGCGTCGCCGTGGTGCTTCCATCGTAGGTCTTGGTCGGATTCCCCGCGATGGTCGCGGTCAGGGTCGCCCGGTTGATCTGGCCCACCCCGGAAGCGGAGGTCGGCAGGACGTAGTTGGACAGCTTGGTCCCGGACGCGGCCGAGAAGTCCCCGGCCGCAAGGCTGGCCGCGACGGTCCGGGCGCCGGCGTCCGCCGAGTCATAAGCGCCGGTCGCCTTCGTCACCGTCGCGCCCTGCCCGCTGACGAAGCCCGACAGGCTGTAGTTCGCCGAGGACAGGGTCGCCGACGTCCCGCCGTCGTAGGCCCTGCTCGGGTTGTTGATGATCGTCGCCGTCAGGGTCTTCTGGCTGATCGCACCCGCACCCGTCGCCGTGGTCGGCAGGATGTAGTTCGACGCCAGGGTCCCCGCCGACAGGCTGTAGTCC
>CAIMLY010000087.1 GCA_903842425.1 uncultured Alphaproteobacteria bacterium
TACATGAGGGCGGGGAATTGATCCGGAGTCCTACATGCCGCTGCTGCTCTGCCCGAACTGCAACACCTCCATGCAGACCGTGTCCCGGTCCGGCGTCGAGCTTGACATGTGCCCGTCCTGTCGCGGCGTCTGGATGGACCGGGGTGAACTCGAGAAGGTTCTTGGCGCCGTCAAGGCGGAGTCCGCGGACCAGGGCCAGGTCCGCCAGTCCCTGGAGCGTGAGGCCGACGCCTTCCGCCGGGACCCCCAGGAGTGGGTTCGCCGGCACCCGTATGACGAGGGTCGGCGAAGCTACAAGTGGGATGACGACGACCACTGGAAGAAGAAAAAGAAGCGCTTCGACATCTTCGACATCTTTGACTGACGGGATGTGGCGCCCGCGCCCGTCGCCGTTGACGGCGGCGGGCCTTGCGAGTATGAACCGCGCTCTTTCGAGGCCGGGGGGAGTCGCCCCTGTTCCCGATGAACGGCCGCTGTTCCCGTGAACCTCGGCGAGCCCGCCGGAGCGATGCTCATCGCGCCGGCGAGTTTTTGCGTTCAGAAGGTCCGGCGCCGGAAGAGAGACTATCAACTGGAACCCCCATGAGGCGCCCCGGCCCAACGGCACACGCCTCCAGAGCAGAGAATAGATGCCCACAGTCAACCAGCTGATCCGCAAGCCCAGGCAAGACAAGCCTTCGCGGAACAAGGTCCCGGCCCTCAAGGGGTGCCCCCAGCGTCGCGGCGTGTGCACGCGCGTGTACACGACCACCCCGAAGAAGCCGAACTCCGCCCTCCGGAAGGTCGCAAAGGTGCGCCTGACGACGGGCATCGAGGCGGTCTGCTACATCCCCGGCGAAGGCCACAACCTGCAGGAGCACTCGGTGGTGCTGATCCGCGGCGGGCGCGTGAAGGACCTTCCCGGCGTTCGCTACCATATCCTCCGTGGCGTGCTCGACACCCAGGGGGTGAAGGACCGCAAGCAGCGCCGTTCGCTCTACGGCGCCAAGCGTCCTAAGTAAGGAGACGAGTCCATGTCCCGCCGCCGTCGCGCTGAAAAACGTGAAGTCCTCCCGGACCCGAAGTTCGGGGACCTCACCGTCACGAAATTCATGAACTACGTCATGTACGAGGGTAAGAAGGCTGTCGCCGAGAACATCCTCTACGGCGCTTTCGACATCCTCGAGGCCAAGCGCAAGGACCAGGGCCCCCTGGAGACCTTCCATTCGGCCCTCGACAACGTCGCCCCCGGAATCGAGGTTCGCTCCCGCCGGGTTGGCGGCGCCACCTACCAGGTGCCCGTGGAGGTCCGTCCGGACCGCCGCAAGGCCCTGGCCATCCGCTGGCTCGTGACCGCCGCCCGCAAGCGCGGCGAGAACACCATGACGGAAAAGCTCGCCGGCGAACTTCTCGACGCCGCCTCCAACCGGGGCACCGCCGTGAAGAAGCGCGAAGACACCCACAAGATGGCGGAAGCCAACCGGGCCTTCTCGCACTACCGCTGGTAAGCCCGACAGACACCTGAGTTCACCGGCGCGGGTGGTTCCCCAAAGACCGCCCGCGCCGTTCTTGCAAGACACCGACGCCCCTCAAACCGAGCGCCCGCGATGCCCCGCACCCACAAGATCGAAGATTACCGCAACTTCGGAATCATGGCCCACATCGACGCGGGCA
>CAIMLY010000088.1 GCA_903842425.1 uncultured Alphaproteobacteria bacterium
ACACCCTGATCCAGCGCTATGAGGCGACCCTGGTCTCGCCCCTGACCCTGATGACGCCGATCTTCACCATCGCCCTGGGTGTGATCTTCACCGGCGACGTGGTCGACCTGCGGATGGCGTTGGGGGCGGCCCTCGCCATGGCCGGCGTCCTTGTCATCGCCTTCCGCTTCAACCAGCTGGCCCGCCTGGTCCTCCTCTTCGGTCGCGGAGACGGATAGGCCTCCCGAGTCGCCGTTGACCCCCTCACCGGGCTTTGCCCGGAGCTCCCTCTTGGGGGAGCAATTGCCAAGTCATTCCTCCCCCCGACCCCGCCAAAATCCGGATGCGGCGTTCGCCGATTGGCCCTAGCCTCCGGCCATGGACATCATCGACGCCCCGTCGCCGAACTTCGACGCCCGCACGGCCCCGCCGGACATGATCGTCCTGCACTACACCGGCATGCAGACGGGCGAGGCGGCCCTGGCCCGGCTGCGCGACCCCGCCCCCGGCGGCAGGGTCAGCTCCCATTACCTGGTCGAGGAGGACGGCCGGGTCTTCCGGCTGGTGGAGGAGGCCCGCCGGGCCTGGCACGCCGGCGTCGCCTCCTGGAAGGGCGAGCGCGACATCAACGCCCGGTCGATCGGCGTCGAGATCGTCAACCCGGGGCACGAATTCGGCTACCGCGACTTCCCGGAGCGGCAGGTTGCGGCGGTGATCGCCCTGCTGGCCGACATCCGAAGCCGATGGACCGTCGCCGACGCCGACATCGTCGGGCACTCCGACGTCGCCCCGGCGCGCAAGCAGGACCCGGGCGAGCGGTTTCCCTGGAAGCGCCTGGCGGAGGCCGGCCACGGCCTCTGGGTCGAGCCCCCGCCGGCCCCCGGCGCGTCCCTGGCGGAAGGGGAGGAGGGCGCGGCGGTCTTCGCCTTCCAGGCGGGCCTGACCCGGCTGGGGTATGACTGTCCGCCGAGCGGGATCTTCGACGCCGCCACCCGCGAGGTGGTCACGGCCTTCCAGCGGCACTGGGTGCAGAGCCGGTTCGACGGGGTGGCCGACGGCCTGACCCGGGCCCGCCTGATCGCCCTCCTGCGACTTTCCGGGGCATGATCACCGAACCGCCCCGGGTCGAGGGTTTCGAGCTCCAGGCCCTCTCCGAGGCCGACGCGCCGGACCTGCTGGCGCTGTTTTCCGACCCGGAGGTCTGCGCCTTCATGGACATCGAGCCCCTGGTGGTGGAGGCCGAGGCCCTGGACATCATCGACTGGGCCGAGGCCCAGGCCGCCCAGGGACTGGGAGTCCGGTGGGGAATCCGGAGGGCCGGCGAGGCGCGGCTGATCGGCACGGTGGGCTTCAACCGTATCGAACGCGGCCGGGGCCGCTGGGGCGAGATCGCCTATGACCTGGCCCGGGACCAGTGGGGCAGGGGGATCATGTCCGCCATCCTGCCCGCCGTGATCTCCCGCGGGTTCGACGACTGGGGCCTGATCCGTCTGGAGGCCATGGTCACGGCGGGCAATGAGCGCTCCTGCGCCCTGCTGGCGCGGATGGGTTTCCGCCAGGAAGGCGTGCTTGCGCGGCGCGGCTACTGGAAGGGCCAGGCCTGGGACCAGCTGGTCTTCGCCCGACTTGCGGATTGACGCCAGCCCCTCGGGGGCCCACTTCTGCGCGCGGAACCAGACGGCCGGGCGGTCGCTCCCATCCTTCGGGGCGGGGGAGGAAAGTCCGGGCTCCACTACGACATGGCGGCGGGTAACGCCCGCCGGGGGTGACCCCAGGGACAGCGCCACAGAGAGCAGACCGCCCCGGCTGCGGCCGGGGCAAGGGTGAAAGGGTGCGGTAAGAGCGCACCGCGGACCCAGCAATGGGGACGGCAAGGCAAGCCCCGCCAGGAGCAAGACCGAATAGGGACCTCGCGCCGGAGCAATCCGGCAGGGCTGTCGCAGGCCCAGGGGTCCGGGTAGGTCGCGAGAACCGTCCAGCAATGGGCGGTCCAGAGGAATGATCGCCGCGCCCGCTCCGGCGGGCGGCACAGAACCCGGCTTACAGGCTGTCTGGTTTCCATCTCCCGCCGAAACCTCACTTATCAACAGAAGTCCGGCCATCCCTTGGCTTCCGGCTCGGGGTTCTCTGTATGAGCTGTGGAGAGCCAGTGGAAATTAACCATATTTGAATGAAAATCGGCTGAAAATACTTAGTATTGGCGGCCAGAGTCATTGTTTCCCATTCGATCCCATGATAGCCCATTTGAACCCTGGACAGGCTCCTTTCCCCGCGGCTTTCGCTGCGGCCGGCGTCGTCCCGGGATCGGCAGGGGCGCGGCCAGAGAGGCCGCAGGACAGGACGCTGCGGGATGTTCGTCTCGACGTTCGAAAAGCAGCTGGACGCCAAGCGGCGCATCGTCGTGCCGCAGGAGTTCCGCGCCGCCGTGGCGGGTCCGTTCGACGGGGTGGTCTGCTTTCCCTCCATCGAGGCCGACTGCATCGAGGGCGGGGGGCAGGCCCTGTTCGAGCGCTATCTCGGCGTGATCGAGGAGCTGGACTTTGGCGATCCGCTGCGGTCGGCCCTGGAGACCTCCGTCCTGGGCGGCATGGCCCGGCTGAGCTTCGACACCGCCGGTCGCATCACCCTGCCGGAGACCCTCTGCGACGCCTTCGGCCTGACCGACTGGGTTGTGGTGGTGGGCCTCGGCGACCGTTTCCAGATCTGGGAGCGCGACGCCTTCCAGGCCCACAGGGCCGCCCAGCGGGAGCTTGCGCGGGAGGGCCTGGCCCAGCTGCGCGCGGCCCAGCGGGCGCAGCGCTCTGGGCTGCCGGGATGACCGCCCCGCACCTCTCCGTCCTGCTGGATGAGGTGGTCGCCGCCATCGCCCCCGCCCCGGGGCGGCATGTCATCGACGGGACCTTCGGCGCAGGCGGCTACACCCGCGCCTTCCTCGCCGCCGGCGCCCGCGTCACCGCCTTCGACCGGGATCCGACCGCGGCCCGCTTCGCCGCCGGCCTGGGTCCGGACTTCACCCTGGTCTGCGCGCCCTTCTCCACCATGGCCGAGACCCTGGGGGACTCGTCCGCCGACGGCGTCGCCCTCGACCTCGGGGTCTCCTCCATGCAGCTGGACGAGGCCGAGCGCGGCTTTTCCTTCCTTCGCGACGGTCCCCTCGACATGCGGATGGGCGCCGAGGGTCCGACCGCCGCCGACCTGGTCAACGGCGGTGAAGCGGCCGAACTGGCCCGCATCTTCTGGATCTACGGCGAGGAGCGGCAGTCCCGGCGGATTGCCGCCGCCATCGTTCGCCGCCGCGAGACGGCGCCCTTCCTGCGCACCACCGACCTGGCCGAGGTGATCGAGCGGGCCCTCGGCGGACGCCGGGGCGCCCGGGTCCATCCCGCCACCCGCGCCTTCCAGGCCCTCCGGATCGCCGTGAATGATGAACTCGCCGAGCTGGAGGCGGGGCTCGCTGCGGCAGAGCGCGTCCTGCGCCCGGGCGGCCGGCTCGCCGTGGTGACCTTCCACTCGCTCGAGGACCGGATCGTCAAGGCCTTCCTCGCCGAGCGGTCCGGCCGCACGCCGGGCGGCTCGCGCCATGCGCCGGAGGCGCCGCGCGGCGCCGATCCCAGCTTCACCCTCCTGTCCGCCCGCTCGGTCGCGCCGGCTGAGGCCGAGACCGCCGCCAACCCGCGGTCGCGATCGGCCCGGCTCCGCGCTGCCGAGCGCACCCTGGCCCCGGCCTGGAGGGCGGCGGCATGAACCTGCTCGACCGCCGCCTGCTGGGCTTCCGGACCCTGGACGTCGCCCTCGCCGTCTTCTTGGTCGTCCTGATCCTCGGCGTCTACCTGGCCAAGACCCTGGCCGGGGGCGAGCGCGGCCGCATTGCGACCGCCGAGCGCGAGATCGCCGAGGAGCGCCAGCGGATCGTCCTGCTAGAGGCCGAGGTCGCCCACCTGGAGCGGCCTGAGCGCCTGGCGGCCCTGGCGCGGGCCTACGCCGGCCTCGGCCCGGTCGCCGCCAGCCGCGAGATCACGCCCCAGGGCCTGGCCGATGCGCTGCAGTCGCCCCAGGCCCCGGTCCCGCCGGATCCGGTCGTCGCCGCCCCGGCGCCGGCCGGCGCCCTCGATACCGAAACCTCCACCGTGGCCGAGGATGTCCCGGCCGCGGCGCCCGCCACGACACCCGCTCCGGAGCCCAAGCCATGAGCCTGATTCATACCGGTTTGCCCGCTCCCGGCTGGCGCTGGATCAAGGACCGGCTCTGGGGCCTCGAGCGCGCCTTCGAGAAGGCTCGGGCCTCGGGCCGGGCGGAGAATGACGCCCGTATCCGGATCTTCGTGATCCTGGCCCTCTTCGGGGTCGGCTTCTGCTGCCTCGCCGTCGGCGCCGCCCGCCTCGCCCTCTTCTCCGGCCTTGATGCGGCGGTGGTCGGCAGCGGTGGAAACGGACCGGGGCGCGCGCCCCTCGCGGACCGGCGCGGCGCCCTGCTGGCGGCGGACCTGCCCTACTACACACTCTACGTCGACCCGCGGGATGTCTGGGACCGGGCGGAGACCCGCGCCGCCCTGTTGGCCACCCTGCCGGACCTTTCCGTCACCCGGCTGGACCGCGCCCTGAAGGGAACCCGCCGGACGTTCCTGGCCGGCCCGCTCTCGCCCCGGCAGAGGGACCGGATCCACGACCTGGGCCTGCCGGGCCTGGTCTTTGAGCAGGAACCGCGCCGGGTCTATCCCCTCGGCGCCTCCGCCGCCCATCTGATCGGCTTCTCAGACACCGGCGGCCAGGGCCTTGCCGGGGCGGAGGGCGCCCTGAACGAGCGGATCCGCGCTAGCGCCGGCGACCAGCATCCGACCCCCCTGTCCATCGACGTGCGGGTGCAGGCCGCCCTGGATGACGAACTCAACGCCGCCGCCACCCGGCTGCAGGCCAAGGGCGCCGTCGGCCTGATCACCAACGTCCAGACCGGCGAGATCCTCGCCATGTCGTCCTGGCCGCACTACGACCCCAACCATGCCGGCGTGTCCTCGCCCGACCAGCTCCGCAACCGGGCCGTGGCCTCGGTCTTCGAGATGGGCTCCACCTTCAAGGTCTTCACCCTGGCCGTGGGCCTCGACACCCGCCAGATCACGCCCGGGACCGTCTTCCGCACGACCCGGGGCATGGCCATCGGCTCGCGGGTGATCCGCGACCTTCACGCCGCCAACCACGACATGACGGCGACGGACATCTTCCTGAAGTCCTCCAACATCGGGGCCAGCCAGATCGCCCTGCAGGTCGGCGGGCCGACCATGACCCGGTACTTCGAAGCCTTTGGCCTGTTCCAGGCCGCCCCGGTCGAGCTGACGGAGTCCGCCCGGCCCATCCTGCCCCGGGAGTGGAACCCGAACACCGTCGCCTCGGCCTCCTTCGGCCACGCCATCTCGGTCTCGCCGGTCGCCCTCGCGGCGGGGGTGGGCTCGGTGCTGAACGGCGGCCGCTACCTGCCGCTGACCCTCCAGCCCATGGCCGCCGGCGCCCGTCCCGAAGGCCGCCGGGTGATCCGCGAGGA
The DNA here is from genome assembly GCA_903842425.1 of uncultured Alphaproteobacteria bacterium. GTDB lineage: Bacteria > Pseudomonadota > Alphaproteobacteria > Caulobacterales > Caulobacteraceae > Phenylobacterium. Next base: position 5,512 of record CAIMLY010000088.1, read on the forward strand.
GACCTCCCAGCAGATGCTCGACCTCATGCGCCGGAACGTGCTCGAGGGCTCCGGACGCCGCGCCAACGCCCCCGGGCTCCGGGTCGGCGGCAAGACCGGCTCTGCGGAGAAGGTGATCGGGGGCCGCTATGTCCGCGACAAGGTGCTGGCCTCCTTCGCCGGCGTCTTCCCGACCGACGGGGCCCTCTCCGATGACCGGTACATGGTCCTCATCCTGATCGATGAGCCGGTGGCCGACGCGGAGTCCGGCGGCCGCACCGGCGGGCTGACCGCCGCCCCTGTCGCCGGCAAGGTCATCGACCGGGCGGCGCCCTTCCTGGGGGTTTCGCGCCGCTTCGAGCAGGTGGCCGTCCCGTCGGCGGCCCCTCCGGTCGCCCCCAAGGCCGAACTCGCCGCCCTGAACGAGCGCTGATCCCGATGCGCCTGTCCCAGATCCTGCAGAGGGACCTGCCCGCCGACCCGGAGATCACCTCGGTGACCTCCGACAGCCGGAAGGCGGGACCCGGCGTCCTCTTCGCCGCCCTGCCCGGCGTGGCGCGGGATGGCGCGGACTTCGCGCCCCAGGCCGTCGTCGCCGGCGCCGCCGCGGTGATCTGCGGCCGGGACCTGCCGGGCCTGCCGGTCCCTGTGGTGGTCAGCGAGGACCCCCGCCGCGCCTACGCCCTGGCCGCCGCGGCCTTCCACGGCCGGCAGCCGCAGGTGGTGGTGGCGGTCACCGGGACCAACGGCAAGACCTCTGTCGCCGGCTTCCGGCGCCAGATCGCCGCCGCCGGCGGGCGCCTGTCCGCCAGCATGGGGACCCTGGGCGTGCGCATTTCCGGTCCGGGCCTCGAGGACGTGGTCCTGACGCCGCCGGGCCTGACCACGCCGGACGCCGGGGATATCGCGGCGCTGCTGGCTGAGCTCGCCGGGCGCGGGGTCGCCGACCTGGCCCTCGAGGCCTCGTCCCACGGCATCGACCAGAGGCGCCTGGACGGCGTGCGCCTGTCCGCCGCCGCCTTCCTGAACCTGACCCAGGACCACCTGGACTACCACGGCGACATGGCCAGCTATCAGGCCGCCAAGCTGCGCCTGTTCGACACCCTGCTGCCCCGGGGCGCACCTGCGGTCCTGAATGCGGACTCGCCCGCCTTCCCCGCCTTCGCCGCCGCAGCGACCCTGGCCGGCGCCGAGGTCATCACCTTCGGGACCCGGGGACGGGACCTGCGGCTCGCGGCGCGGGACCCCCGCCCCGGCGGCCAGGTCCTGACCCTTGAGCACGCCGGCCGGACCTGGCGGGTCGACCTGCCCCTGGCGGGCGCCTTCCAGGCCATGAACGTCATGGCGGCTGCAGGCCTGGGCCTGGCGGTGGGCGAGGCGCCCGAGGCCCTCTTCGCCGCCCTCGAGGGGCTGACCGGCGCGCCCGGGCGTCTCCAGCGCGTCGGCTCGGGACCCCGCGGCGGCGAGGCCTATGTCGACTACGCCCACACCCCGGACGGACTGGACACCGTGCTGACCGCCCTGCGGCCCCATGCCGCCGGACGACTGCTGGTGGTCTTTGGGGCGGGCGGTGACCGCGACCGGACCAAGCGCCCCCTGATGGGCGAGGTGGCGGGCCGGCTCGCCGACCTGGCCATCGTCACGGACGACAATCCCCGCAGCGAGGATCCCGCCGCCATCCGGGCCGAGGTGCTGGCGGGCGCCGCCGGACTGAAGGAGATCGGCGACCGTCGCAAGGCGATCCGCGCCGCCGTCTCGGCCCTGGGTGACGGGGACATCCTGGTGGTGGCCGGCAAGGGGCACGAGCAGGGGCAGGTCATCTCCGGCGTGGTCCATCCCTTCGACGACGTGGCCGAGACCCTCGCCGCCCTGGAGATGCAGCCGTGACCCGTCGCTTCCTCTGGACCGGGGCCGCCATGGCCCGCGCGACCGGCGGCCGGGTGTCCCGGGCCTTCCAGGTCCGGGGCGTCTCCATTGACACCCGGACGCTGGAGCCGGGCGACCTCTTCGTGGCCCTGGACGGCGCCCGGGACGGCCACGACTTCGTCGCCCAGGCCATGGCGGCCGGCGCTGCGGGGGTTCTCGCCTCCCGTCCCGTCGATGCGCCGCACGTGCTGGTGGGCGACACCTTCCTGGCCCTCCAGGCCCTGGGCCTGGCTGCGCGGGAGCGCGCCGTGGACGCCCGGCGTGCGGCGGTCACCGGCTCGGTGGGCAAGACCAGCGTGACCCAGGCCGTTGCAGCGAGCCTCGCCCGGGCGGGCCGGGCCCACGCCTCGGTCAAGAGCTACAACAACCACATCGGCGTTCCCCTGACCCTGGCCAGGATGCCCGCCGACACCGAGCGGGCCGTCTTCGAGATCGGCATGAACCATGCCGACGAGATCACGCCCCTCTCCGGCATGGTCCGCCCCCACGCGGTGGCCATCACCACCGTCGGCCCGGTGCATGTCGAGAACTTCCCGGACGGAGAGACCGGGGTCGCCAGGGCCAAGGCCGAGATCTTCGACGGGGCGGCGCCAGGCGCCGTCGCCGTGCTGAACGCCGACAACCGCTGGTTCGGATGCCTCTCCGCCCGGGCGAAGGCCCGGGGCCTGGCGGTGCGCAGCTTCGGGCGCGCCGAAGGGGCCGACGCCCGGCTGCTGGACTTCGGGGTCGACGCGGGACGCGGCGTCCTCCGGGCCGAGATCGACGGCCGTTCGCTGGACTTCAGCCTTTCGCAGACGGGAGCCCACTGGGGACTCAACGCCATGTGCGTCCTGCTGCTGCTCGACGCCCTGGATGTCTCCCGCGAGGACGGGGTCGGGGCCCTCTCGGCTTTTGAAGCCCTTCCGGGCCGGGGCGCCGAGAGCCAGGTCCGGCTGCCGGGTGGCGGCGAGTTCACGCTTGTCGACGAGAGCTACAACGCCAACCCGATCTCCATGGCGGCCACCATCGGCTCCCTCGGCGCCCGCCGCAGCGGCGGGCGGCGGATCCTGGCCCTCACGGACATGCTCGAGCTGGGCGAGGAGGCCCCGCGGTTCCACGCGGACCTGGCCCGGCCGATCGCCGACGCCGGGATCGACCGGGTCTTCTGCGCCGGCCCCCTGATGAAATCCCTCTGGGACGCCCTTCCTTCGACTCGGCGCGGCGGCTACGCCGGACAGGCGTCGGAACTGGCGCCGATGATCACCGGGGCGGTTGCGCCCGGGGATCTGGTGATGGTCAAGGGGTCCAACGGGTCGCGGGCCGGGCAGGTCGCCCAGGCGCTGCGCGCCCTGGATCCCCGGACCGGGGGGGCGGGCTGATGCTGTACTGGCTGTACGAACAGGCGATGGCGGCGGGCGTCGAGCTGCCCCTGCTCAACCTCATGAAATACCTGACCTTCCGGACAGGGATGGCGCTTTTCACGGCCCAGCTCGTCGTGGTCCTGATGGGGTCGCGGTTCATCCGCTGGATGCAGGCCCGGCAGGGCAAGGGCCAGCCCATCCGTGCGGACGGCATCGAGCGCCACGTCCTCGAGAAGTCCGGCACCCCGACCATGGGCGGGGTCATGATCCTGGCCGGCCTGTTCACCGGGGCGCTGCTCTGGTGCGACCTCTCCAACGTCTATGTCTGGGCCGTCCTTCTGGTGACGGCGGGCTTCGGTTTCCTCGGGTTCATGGACGACTACGCCAAGGTCACGCGGCAGAGCTCCGCCGGCGTTTCCGGCCGGCTGCGCCTGGTGGTCGAAGCGCTCCTGGCGGGCGCCGCGGTCCTGATGATGGTGCTCGCGGGCCAGTCTGCGGCGCCCGGCTCCAGCCTGTACACCAGCGTCGCCATGCCGGTGTTCAAGGACGTCCTGATCAACCTGGGCTGGTTCTACCTGGTCTTCGGCGCCTTCGTGATCGTCGGCGCCGCCAATGCGGTGAACTTCACGGACGGCCTCGACGGCCTGGCCACCGTGCCGGTGATGATCGCCGCCGCCGCCTTCGGCCTGATCGCCTACCTGGTGGGGAACGCCGTCTTCGCCGCCTACCTGCAGCTGCACGTGGTTCCCGGCGTGGGTGAGGTGGCGGTGTTCTGCGGCGCGGTGATCGGGGCGGGGCTCGGCGTCCTCTGGTACAACGCCCCGCCGGCCAAGATCTTCATGGGCGACACCGGCTCACTGGCCCTGGGGGGCGCCCTCGGCGCCACGGCGGTGGCCACCAAGCACGAGATCGTCCTGGCCCTGATCGGCGGCCTCTTCGTCGCCGAGACCCTGTCGGTGATGATCCAGGTCGCCTACTTCAAGCGCACCGGGAAGCGCATCTTCCTGATGGCGCCCATCCACCATCACTTCGAGAAGCTGGGCTGGTCGGAATCGACCATCGTCATCCGCTTCTGGATCATCTCGGTCATGCTGGCCATCCTTGGCCTGGCGACCCTGAAGCTGAGATAGGGGAGGGGGCTTGATCCCGGTTCGCGGCTTCGAAGGCAAGACGGTCGCCGTCTTCGGGCTCGCCCGGACCGGTCTGGCCGCCGCGCGCGCCCTCGTCGCCGGCGGGGCCGAGGTCGCCGTCTGGGACGAACGCGCGCAGGGCCTCGCCGCCGCCCAGGCCGAGGGCCTGGAGATCGTGGATCTCTCGGTCACCGAGTGGTCCCGGTTCGACGCCCTGATGCTGTCGCCCGGCGTCCCCCTCACCCATCCGGAACCCCACTGGACGGTGCGCATGGCGCGGCGGGCCGGGGTGGAGATCCTCGGGGACGTGGAACTCTTCGCCCGGACGGTGAACCTGGCCCCGGCCCACAAGCGCCCCCGCATCGTCGCCATCACCGGCACCAACGGCAAGTCGACCACGACGGCCCTCATCGGCCACCTGTGCGCCCAGGCGGGCAGGGACACCCGGGTGGGCGGCAACATCGGCGTCGGCGTCCTGGACCTGGACGACATGCATGGCGGGGCGGTCTATGTCCTGGAGCTGTCTTCCTACCAGCTCGACCTGACCTCCAGCCTCAAGCCGGACGTGTCGGTCCTGCTGAACATCTCGCCCGACCACCTCGACCGCCATGGCGGGATGGAGGGCTATGTCGCGGCCAAGCGGCGGATCCTCATGAACCAGGACCGCGGGGACACCGCGGTCATCGGGGTGGACGATCCCTGGGGCCAGCGGCTCTGCACCGAGGTCAAGGCGTCCAACCGCCGGACGCTTGTCCCGATCTCCGCCTCCAAGTCCATTGGCCGCGGGGTCTACGCCCTCCAGGGCGTGCTCTACGACGCCACGGGAGACCGGGCCGTGCAGGTGGCCGACCTCAACCGGGCCCGGTCGCTTCCCGGACGCCACAACTGGCAGAACGCCGCGGCCGCCTACGCCGCCGTGCGCGGCCTGGGCGCCTCCGTGGCGGACATCGCCGAGGGCCTGCTCAGCTTTCCCGGCCTCGCGCACCGGATGGAGACCGTCGGTCACATCCGGGGGGTCCGCTTCGTCAACGACTCCAAGGCCACCAACAGCGACGCCGCCCGCCAGGCCCTGTCCAGCTATCCCAGGGTGTACTGGATCGCCGGGGGACGGGCCAAGGAAGGCGGCATCGAGGCCCTGGCTGACCTCTTCCCGCGGGTCGAGCGGGCCTATCTCGTCGGCGAGGCCGCCGGAGAGTTCAGCCGCACCCTTGAGGGCCGGGCGCCCCATGTCCACTGCCGCGACCTCGGGGCGGCGGTGAGCCAGGCCTTCGCCGACGCCCAGGCCTCGGGGCAGGGGGGCATCGTCCTCCTGTCCCCGGCCTGTGCGTCCTTTGACCAGTTCGCGGACTTCGAGGCCCGGGGCGAGGCCTTCCGCACCGCTGTCCGGGACCTTGCCGACCGCGTGGCCCAGTCCGGGGACGCCGCATGAGCCAGAACCCCGCCCACCAGGCCTTCGCCCGCTCGGACCGGTCCCCCATCGGGGTCTGGTGGTGGACCATGGACCGCTGGCTGCTCGGCGCGGTGGCGATCCTGCTGGTGCTCGGGGTCCTCATGTCGTTTGCGGCCAGTCCGGCCGCCGCCGCCCGCATGAACCTCGGCGATCCCTTCCACTTCGCCCTGCGCCAGTGCGTCTTCGCCGCCGCCGGCGCCGTGATCCTGGTCGGGGCCTCCCTGCTGGATGACCGGGGCGTGCGGCGGGCGGCCTTCTTCGTCTACATCGCGGCGATCCTCATCATGGCGGCGCTTCCCTTCATCGGGCACAACGCCAAGGGCGCCACGCGCTGGCTGGACTTCGGCGGCTTTTCCCTCCAGCCCTCCGAGTTCATGAAGCCGGCCCTCATCGTCCTCGTGGCCTGGATGTTCGCCGAGGGCCAGAAGGGACAGGGCGTCCCCGGCGTGACCATCGCCTTTCTCCTCTACGGGATCTCGGTCGCCCTGCTGCTCATCCAGCCCGACGTCGGCCAGACAATCCTGATCACCATCGCCTTCGGCGCCGCCTTCTGGATGGCGGGCGTACCGATCTCATGGGTGATGGGAATGGGGGCGGGGTCCGTGATCGGCCTGATCGGGGTCTATTCCACCTTCCCCCATGTCGCCAGCCGGGTGAACCGGTTCCTCAATCCGGAGTCGGCGGACACCCACCAGGTCGACCGCGCCGCCGAGGCCATCGCCGCCGGGGGACTGATCGGACGCGGGCCCGGCGAGGGCGTGATGAAGCGTCATGTCCCCGACCTGCACACCGACTTCATCTATTCGGTCGCGGCCGAGGAGTACGGGCTGATCTTCTCCCTCGCCCTCATCGGCCTGTTCGCCTTCCTTGTGGTCCGAGGGCTCTACCGGGCCCTCAAGCTGTCGGATCCCTTCCAGCAGGTGGCCGCGGCGGGCCTCTTCGTCCTGGTGGGCGAGCAGGTGCTGATCAATGTGGCGGTGAACCTCAACCTCATCCCGACCAAGGGCATGACCCTGCCGTTCATTTCCTATGGCGGCTCCTCCATGCTCGCCATCTGCCTGACCCTGGGCCTCGCCCTCGCCCTGACCCGCCGCAGGCCCGGCGCATACGCCCAGGGCTGAGCCCGCCGCCGGACGCCGGCCCGCCCCCTACCCAACCGCCAGGGACTCCCGTAAAGCCCGCCCATGCAGAAGATCGCCGTTGTCGCCGCCGGGGGAACCGGAGGCCACCTGTTCCCGGCCCAGGCCCTTGCCGAGGCGCTCATCGCCCGCGGCTGGCGGATCGTCCTGGCCAGCGACGAGCGCGTCGCCGCCCTCGCCGAGACCTTTCCCGCTGAGCAGAGGATCGGCCTGTCAGCCCGCAGCTACCGGCCGGGGGACCTGATCGGCATGGCCCGCGCCGGCCTCGCCATCTTCGCCGGGGTGCTCCAGGCCCGCGCCGCCTTCCGCGAGATCCGGCCGGACGTGGTGGTCGGGTTCGGGGGCTATCCCTCGGCGCCGGGCCTCCTGGCCGCCCTGACGCAGAACCGACCGACCGTGCTCCACGAACAGAACGCGGTCATGGGACGGGCCAACCGCCGGCTGGCCGGGCGGGTCCGCGCCGTGGCCTGCGCCTTCCCCATCCTGCAGAAGGCGCCCAGGGGCGTGGCCGAACGCGCCGTCGTGGTGGGCAACCCGGTCCGGGCCGAGATCCGCGCCATCGCCGGAACCCCCTATTCACCCCCTGGCGAGACCGGCCCGATCCGCCTGCTGATCACCGGCGGCAGCCAGGGCGCCCGCCTCCTGTCCGAGCTGATGCCCGCCGCCATCGCGGCCCTGCCGGAGGCCCTGCGCGACCGGCTCGAGGTCCAGCAGCAGACCCGCAAGGAGAGCCTGGACATCGCCCGCCAGATCTATGCCGACGCCAACGTGAAGGCCGAGATCGCCCCCTTCTTCCGGGACATGGCGGGCCGGCTGAAGGCCGCCCACCTGGTGATCGGCCGCTCGGGCGCCGGCTCGGTCTGCGAATTCGCCATCGCCGGGCGTCCGGCCATCCTGGTGCCCCTGGCCGTGGCCCTGGATGACGACCAGGGCCAGAACGCCCGGGTCATGGCCGAGGCCGGCGGCGCCGTGGTCGCCCGGGAGGACCAGTTGACCGTCGAGACCATGTCGACGGCCCTGGCCAGGCTGCTGGCCAGTCCCGATCGCCTGGCCCGGATGGCCGCCGGCGCCGCCAGCCTGGCCCGGCCCGACGCCGCCGAGCGCCTGGCCGACCTGGTGGAAGCCGTGGCCGCCGAGGGGCGCAGCCGATGAACCGCCGCCGCCCCACGCCCTTTGACCTGGGTCCGGTCCACTTCGTCGGCATTGGCGGAATCGGCATGAGCGGCATCGCCGAGATCATGCTGCGGGTAGGCTACACCGTGCAGGGCTCCGACGCCCGCGCCAGCGCCAACACCGAGCGCCTGGAGTCGCTGGGCGCCCGGATCTTCATCGGGCAGGATCCCCGGAACGTCGAGGGCGCGTCTGCGGTGGTCTATTCCACGGCCATCCGGGCGGACAACCCCGAGCTGGTCGAGGCCCGGGCCCGGCGCCTGCCCCTCGTCCGCCGGGCGGAGATGCTGGCCGAGCTCATGCGCCTGCAGTTCTCCGTTGCGGTGGGCGGCACGCACGGAAAGACCACCACGACCTCGCTGGTCGCCGCCCTTCTCGACGCCGGCGGCCTGGATCCCACGGTGATCAATGGCGGGATCATCAACGCCTACGGCGCCAACGCCAAGGTGGGGCAGGGGGACTGGATGGTCGTCGAGGCCGACGAGTCCGACGGCACCTTCCTGAAGCTGCGCGCCACCTGCGCCGTGGTCACCAACATCGATCCCGAGCACCTGGATCACTACGGCTCCTTCGACGCCGTGCGCCGAGCCTTCCGCGACTTCGTGGAGAGCGTGCCCTTCTACGGCTTCGCGGCGGTCTGCACGGACCACCCGGAAGTCCAGGCCATGGCCGCCCGGGTCGAGAACCGGCGGCTGGTCACCTACGGCGTGAACCCGCAGGCCGAGGTCCGCGCCGAGCGGATCGAGATGGGTCCGGACGGATCACGCTTCGACGCCGTCCTTCGTCCCCACGAGGGACCCGTCCTGCGGTGGGAGGGCCTGCACCTGCCGATGGCGGGCCACCACAACGTGTTGAACGCCCTGGCGGCCATCGCCGTGGCGCGGGAGCTGGGGGTGGATGAGGACGGCGTGCGCAAGGGCCTGGCCGGCTTCGGCGGAGTCCGGCGCCGGTTCACCACCACGGGCGTGGCGGCGGGCGTCCGCATCATCGACGACTACGGACACCATCCCGTGGAGATCGCCGCGGTGCTCAAGGCGGCCCGGGCCGTGACGGCGGGCAAGGTCCTGGCCGTGGTCCAGCCACACCGGTATTCCCGCCTGAAGGACCTGTTCCAGGACTTCTGCTCCTGCTTCAACGACGCCGACACGGTGATCGTCTCGGACGTCTACGCCGCAGGCGAGACGCCCCTGCCGGGGGCCGGCCGCGACGACCTCGTCGAGGGGCTGAGGCGCCACGGGCACCGCCGCGTCCTGCCGCTTTCGGGTCCGGACG
>CAIMLY010000089.1 GCA_903842425.1 uncultured Alphaproteobacteria bacterium
AAGAAGATCATCAATGAGAGCGGCCTCAACGTCATTGCGGCCAACGACCTCAGCGATGGCGCCGAGAAGATTGTGAAAGCCGTGCGGGGGCTCGCCTAATGTCCATTCTGATCGGCAAAGAAACCCGGGTCATCTGCCAGGGCATTACCGGCGCCCAGGGCACCTTCCACTCCGAGCAGGCCATCGCCTACGGGACCAAGATGGTCGGCGGCGTGACCCCCGGCAAGGGCGGGACCACCCACGTGGGTCTGCCCGTGTTCAATACGGTGGATGAAGCCGTGCGGCAGACGGGCGCAGACGCCAGCGTGATCTACGTGCCGCCGCCCTTCGCCGCGGACTCGATCCTCGAAGCGATCGACGCCGAAATTCCCCTGATCATCTGCATCACCGAAGGCATTCCTGTCGCCGACATGGTCAAGGTGAAGCGCGCCCTGTCGGGCTCGAAGTCCCGCCTGATCGGCCCGAACTGCCCCGGCGTCCTGACGCCGGAAGCCTGCAAGATCGGCATCATGCCCGGGAATATCTTCCGCAAGGGCTCGGTGGGTGTTGTTTCCCGGTCGGGTACGCTTACCTACGAAGCGGTGTTCCAGACCAGCCAGGTCGGCCTTGGCCAGACCACGGCCGTCGGGATCGGCGGAGACCCCGTGAAGGGCACGGAGTTCATCGACGTGCTCGACATGTTCCTGAAGGACCCCGAGACCGAGTCGATCATCATGATCGGCGAAATCGGCGGTTCGGCTGAAGAAGACGCTGCGGAATTCATAAAGAATTCAGCGATTCGGAAGCCTATGGTCGGGTTCATCGCGGGCCGCACGGCTCCGCCCGGGCGTAGGATGGGCCATGCCGGCGCCATCATCTCGGGCGGCAAGGGCGGCGCCGAAGACAAGATTGCGGCGATGGAGTCCGCGGGAATCCGCGTGGCGCCGTCTCCGGCGAAGCTGGGAGAGACCCTGCTCGAGGTGCTGAAAGGCGCCTGAGGGGGCCTGACAATTCAACCTTGAGCGGTCCAGCTCGACTCTCCTCCTGAAGGCGTCGCGGGCCGCCGGCGACAGGCGGGCGACATGGCGGACGACGCTGGACGGATCAACGAACTCCTGGCGGAGACGTCCTTCCTCTATGGCGGCAACGCCGCCTTCATCGAGGACCTCTACGCCCGCTGGCTGAAGGCGCCCGACTCCGTCGAGCCGTCCTGGCGCAGCTTCTTCGCCTCCGTCCACGACCGGGCCGGCGCCGGCCAACCCCTGTCGCCCCCGTCCTGGACCGCCCGGGCCGCGCCCGCCGCCCGTCCGGACTGGCTCTCGGCCATCGACGGGCTCTGGCCGGCCGTCGAGGCCAAGCTCGCCTCGAAGATCGCGGAGCGGTCCCCGGCGGTCCCGGCCCAGGACGTCCGCGCCGCCACCCTCGATTCCCTGCGCGCCATCATGATGATCCGGGCCTACCGGATGCGCGGGCACCTGCGGGCCAACCTGGACCCCCTGGGCATCGCCATGCCCGAGGGCGACGCCTCGGAACTGGACCCCGCGTCCTACGGCTTCAGCGAGGTCGACTACGACCGCCCCATCTTCCTCGACTTTGTCCTGGGGCTTGAGACCGGGACCCTCCGGGATATCCTGGCCATCCTCAAGCGCACCTACTGCGCCGACATCGGCGTGCAGTACATGCACATCTCGGACCCGGCCCAGAAGGCCTGGCTGCAGGAGCGGATCGAGGGGCGCGACAAGGAGATCGTCTTCACCCGCGAGGGCAAGATCGCCATCCTCAAGAAGCTGATCGAGACCGAGGGTTTCGAGCGCTTCCTGCACAAGCGCTTCCCCGGCACCAAGCGCTTCGGCCTCGACGGCGGCGAGGCCATGGTCCCGGCCCTGGAGCAGATCATCAAGCGCGGCGGCGCCCTGGGGGTGCAGGACATCGTCATCGGCATGCCGCACCGGGGCCGCCTGAACGTGCTGGCCGCCGTGATGGGCAAGCCCTACCACGCCATTTTCCACGAGTTCCAGGGCGGCACGAGCCTGCCTTCGGACGTCGAGGGCTCGGGCGACGTGAAGTACCACATGGGCGCCTCCTCCGACCGCGCCTTCGACGGCAACACCGTCCACCTGTCGCTGACCGCCAATCCCTCGCACCTGGAGATCGTCAACCCGGTGGTCCTGGGCAAGGCGCGGGCCAAGCAGGCCTTTGCCCTGCGGGAGACCCCGGACGCCGGCCGCGGCCATGTCCTGCCCCTGCTGCTGCACGGCGACGCCGCCTTCGCCGGCCAGGGCGTGGTGGCCGAGTGCTTCGCGATTTCCGGGACCCGGGGCTACCGCACCGGCGGCTGCCTGCACTTCATCGTCAACAACCAGATCGGGTTCACGACGGCCCCGAAGTACAGCCGGTCCTCGCCCTATCCCTCGGATGGCGCCCTGATGGTCGAGGCCCCGATCTTCCACGTGAACGGCGATGACCCCGAGGCCACGGTCTACGTGGTCAAGGTCGCCACCGAGTTCCGCCAGAAGTTCGGGCGCGACGTCGTGATCGACATGTTCTGCTACCGGCGGTTCGGTCACAACGAGGGCGACGACCCGACCATGACCTCGCCCCTGATGTACGCCCGCATCAAGGACCACCCGACCACGCGGGAGCTCTACACCCGCCAGCTGGTCGCCGAGGGCGTGACCACCGAGGACGAGGTCAACGCCTGGATCGGCGAGTTCGAGGCCTTCCTCGACCGGGAGTTCGAGGCCGGCAAGAGCTTCAAGCCCGACAAGGCCGACTGGCTGGACGGCAAGTGGGCGGGCCTGGCCCTGCCCGAGGGGGAGGAGCGCCGCGGCGACACCTCCGTGCCCCTGCGCCGGCTGAAGTCCCTGGGAGACAAGATCACCGCCCTCCCGGACACGCTTGAGGTCCACAAGAATGTGCGCCGGGTGGTCGAGGCGCGCCGCACCGCCATCGGGTCCGGCGAGGGACTGGACTGGGCGACGGCCGAGCACCTGGCCTTTGGCAGCCTCCTGGAAGAGGGCTTCCCGGTCCGCCTGGCCGGCCAGGACAGCGTCCGCGGCACCTTTACACAGCGCCACTGCGACATCATCGACCAGAACACCGAGGCCCATTACACGCCCCTCAACAACCTGGGCGCCGGACAGGCGCACTTCGAGGTCATCGATTCCCCCCTCTCCGAGGAGGCGGTGCTGGGCTTCGAGTACGGTTTCTCTCTGGCGGACCCCAAGACTCTCGTGCTCTGGGAAGGCCAGTTCGGCGACTTCGCCAATGGCGCCCAGGTGGTGATCGACCAGTTCATCTCGTCCGGCGAACGCAAGTGGCTGCGGATGAGCGGCCTGGTCCTGCTCCTGCCGCACGGCTACGAGGGCCAGGGCCCCGAGCACTCCTCGGCCCGCCTCGAGCGCTACCTGCAGCTCTGCGCCGAGGACAACCTGCAGGTGGTCAACTGCAGCACCCCGGCCAACTACTTCCATGTCCTTCGCCGGCAGATGCGGCGGGAGTTCCGCAAGCCCCTGGTGGTGATGACCCCCAAGTCGCTCCTGCGGCACAAGAAGGCGGTGTCCCTGCTGTCCGAACTGGCGGAGGGCTCGTCCTTCCACCGGGTCCTGCACGACGACGCCGAGCGCGGCCGCAACACCGCCCTGACCCTGGATCCGCCGGAGAAGATCCGCCGCGTCGTCCTGTGCTCCGGAAAGGTCTACTATGACCTGCTGGAGGCCCGGGAGGAGCGCGGCCTGACCGACATCTACCTGATGCGCCTCGAGCAGTTCTATCCCTGGCCCATGAAGTCCCTGTCCACCGAACTGTCCCGGTTCCCCAACGCCGAGCTGGTCTGGTGTCAGGAAGAGCCGAAGAACATGGGGGGCTGGACCTTCGTCGATCCCTGGCTGGAGCTGACGCTCGAACGCCTCAAGGTGAAGTCCAAGCGCGCCCGCTACGTGGGCCGCCCGGCTTCCGCATCCACCGCCGCCGGCCAGATGAGCCGGCACAACCGCGAGCTCCAGGCCTTCCTGGGCGAAGCCCTCGCCTGAACAAGAGGACACGACCATGGCCGACATCATGACCCCCGCCCTCGGAGAGTCCGTCTCCGAGGCCACCGTGGCCCGCTGGACCAAGAAGCCCGGCGAGGCGGTCCGCAAGGATGAGATCCTGGTGGAGCTGGAGACCGACAAGGTCAGCCTCGAGGTGGCCGCACCCGCCGATGGCGTGCTGGAGTCGATCTCGGCAGAGGAGGGCGCCACGGTGGAGCCGGGCGCCGTCCTGGGACGGGTGAAGGAGGGGGCTTCCGCCGCCGCGCCTGCCCCCCCCGCCGCCGCGCCCGCCGCCCCCAAGGCCGCCAAGCCGGCGCCCGCCGCCCCG
>CAIMLY010000090.1 GCA_903842425.1 uncultured Alphaproteobacteria bacterium
CGGGCTGGAGCCCCTGCGCCGTCCGACCCGCGAGGAGGCCATGGAGGCCGTCCGCACCCTGATCGCCTGGGCTGGCGACGATCCTCGCCGGGAAGGCGTGCTCGACACCCCCAAGCGGGTCATCGACGCCTACCAGGACTGGTTCGAAGGCTACCGCCAGGACCCTGCCAAGGAGCTGTCCAGGACCTTCGAGGATGTCCAGGGCTACGACGACATCGTCATGCTGCGGGACATCGAGGTGGAGAGCCACTGCGAGCACCACATGGCGCCCTTCCTGGGCAAGGCCTACGTGGCCTACATGCCGACCAACCGCGTCGTGGGCATCTCCAAGCTGGCCAAGGTGGTGACCATCTTCGCCCGCCGTCTCCAGACCCAGGAGACCATGACCCAGCAGATCGCCAACGCCATCAATGACAGCCTGCGCCCGGCGGGCGTGGCCGTCCTGGTCGACGCCGCCCACCAGTGCATGACCACCCGCGGCCTGCACCACCGGCACGTCTCGACCATCACCACCCAGTTCACCGGGGTGTTCAAGACCGACGACGCCCTGCGCCAGCGCTTCCTGGACTTCGTCAACCGCCGCTAGGAGCCGCCATGACCGCCGACTTCCCTGCGGCCCCGTCGGTGGAGGCGCTGGAGACCGGCGATGTCCTGGCCCCCCGCTTCGGCCCCGACGGCCTGATCGCCGCCATCGCCCAGCACGCCGACACCGGCGAGGTCCTGATGCTGGCCTGGATGAACGCCGAGGCCCTGCGCGCCACCCTGGCCTCGGGCGAGGCCGTCTATTTCAGCCGCTCCCGCCAGGCCCTCTGGAAGAAGGGCGAGACCTCCGGTCAGGTCCAGCGGGTGGCTGAGGTGAGGATCGACTGCGACCAGGACGCCGTCCTGCTCCGGGTCCGGCCGCAGGGTGACGGCGGCGCCTGCCACGTCGGCGCGCGCACCTGCTTCTTCCGGAGCGTGACCCCGGACGGCGCCGGCCTTGTCCCCGTCCCCGGCGCAGGGCCCGACCGCGAGGCCGGTTGAGCCGCCTCAGCCCTCCTTCAGTCCTGACACCCCGCCGGGTCCCGGCGAGAAGGTGAAGGTCTTCAGCACGCTCGTGGTGAAGGTCGTCTCCAGGATGGTGGAGACGGCGACCATCTCGGCCTTGCCCTCGGTGCGGCCGAGGGTCAGGAGGACGAAGCCCTTGGCGGCCTGGTCGGAGTAGACCACCTCGCGGTTGGCGTCGGCCATGACCTGGCCCACGGGCACGCGCGGCAGGGCGTCGCCGGCGCCGGGGCTGGTGATGCCGGTCGTGCCGAACTCCACCGCCACCCGGTTCCCGCCTTCGGGGGCGTCGTAGAGCTCGTTGGCCCAGAAGGCGTGGCTGTCGCCGGAGACGACCACGGCGTTGGCCTTCGCCCGGCTGATCAGGCCATAGAGGCGCTGGCGGTCCGCGGGATAGCCGTCCCACATGTCGAGGCCGTAGGGCAGGCCCAGCTTGGCGATCCCCGCCATGCGGTCGATGCGCCTGAGGCCATCCTGGCCGAGGCCCGCGGTGGCCTCGGCGAACCTCTCCGGGCCCAGGGCGGCGCGCAGGTCGGGCACGCCCACCCGGGCCATGACCACCTCGTTGCCGAGCACCTGCCAGGTGCGGCCGGACTTCACCGAGTTGGCGAGGCCGCGGCGCAGCCAGTCGGACTGGGACGGACCCATCATGCGGCGGTCCGGGTCGGCCAGGCGCTTGCGGAAGCGGGCGACGTCGGGCTTGCCGTCCGGGCCGTTGAGGTCGCGGGCGTAGTCGAGCTGCTCGTCCCGGGCCGTGATGCGGGTTTCCAGCATGAAGAGGGTGGCCAGGTCGCCGAACTCGAAGGCGCGGTTGATGGAGAAGCCGCCGCCGTCCGGCTCGCGGATGGGCATCCACTCGTAATAGGCCTTGATGGCGGCGGCCTTCCGCCGGTTCCAGGACCCCTCGTCCTTCTCGTGGTTCTCGGCGCCGCCGACCCAGGCGTTGTTGGCGGTCTCGTGGTCGTCCCAGACCACGATCCAGGGCGCCCGGGCGTGGGCCGCCTGGAGCTGGGGATCGGTCTTCACCTGGGCGTGGCGGTTGCGGTAGTCGGAGAGACTGACGATCTCGTGGGCCGGGCGGACCAGGCGGTTCAGCCTCTTCCCCGTCTCGGCGCCGTAACCGTCGGCCGCGTATTCGTAGATGTAGTCGCCCAGGTGCAGGACGGCGTCGACCCGGGGCAGGTCGGCGATGGCCTGGTAGGCGTTGAAGTAGCCGCCCGGATAGAGGGCGCAGGAGGCGATGGCGAGGACGGCGTCCTCCACCGGGCCTTCGGGCAGGGTGCGGGTGCGGCCCATGGGCGAGGTGACGCCGTTGGCGGTGAAGGTGAAGGTGTAGGCCCGGCCGGGATCCAGGCCCCCGACATCGACCTTGACCGTGAAGTCGCGGGCCGCCGAGGTGGTCCCGCGGCCCGACTTCGCCCCGCCGGCGCGGCGGTCGATGGGGTTCAGGCTCCACTCGTAGGCGATCGAACCGCCGGAGGGATCCATGGGGGTGATGCGGGTCCAAAGGATGACCCGGTCGGCCGTGGGATCGCCGGAGGCGACCCCGTGGTCGAACCGGACCTGGCGGGCCTGGGCTGCGGCCGGCCCCGCGGCGGCCGCGGTTCCCGCTCCGAACAGGGCCAGGGCCCGACGACGATCGATGCGCATGATCTTGAACTCCCCCGATGGGCCCCGTGGCCCGGCGCCCCCTCCGGCGCAGGGTGTAGAGAACCCGGATGACAGACCCGTGTCCAGACCGCAGGCCTTGCGCGGGCCCGAGGAACCGCGATCATGACCCCATGACCGACACCCCGGACCCCGCCGGATTCGACGACGAAGGCCCGGAGGCGGCGCCGGGCGGCGAGGTCCTGGAGGCCATCGTCGCCGGGGGCGCGGCGGGTCGCCTGGACCGGGCCCTGGCCGACGCCCTGCCGCAGATCTCCCGGGCCCGGCTGAGGGCCCTGATGGAGGCGGGCGCGGTCACCCGGGACGGCGCAGCGGTGACGGACCCTTCGGGCCGGGCGGCGGCCGGCGCCTACCGGATCGCGGTCCCGGCCCCGGTGGCGGCGACTCCCGAGCCCCAGGACATTCCGCTGGAGGTGTTGTTCGAGGACCCCCACCTCATCGTGGTGAACAAGTCCGCCGGCATGGCTGTGCATCCGGGGCCGGGGGTTCCGGACGGGACCCTGGTCAACGCCCTGCTGCACCACTGCGGCGCCTCCCTTTCCGGGATCGGCGGGGTGGCGAGGCCCGGCATCGTCCACCGCCTGGACAAGGAGACCTCGGGGGTCATGGTGGCCGCCAAGACGGACGCCGCCCACCAGGGCCTCGCCGCCCTGTTCGCGGCCCATGACATCGAACGCAGCTACATCGCCCTGGTCCGCGGCGCCCCCCGCCCCCCCGCCGGGGAGATCCGGACCCGGATCGGCCGCTCGACGCACGACCGGATGAAGATGGCGGTGCTGAAGACGGGCGGCCGCGAGGCCGTGACCCACTACCGGACCGAACGCACCTTCGGCCCGGCGGGCGGGCCCCTCGCCGCGAGGCTCGCCTGCCGGCTGGAGACCGGGCGCACCCACCAGATCCGGGTCCACATGGCCTCGCTGGGCTCTCCCTGCCTCGGCGACCCGGTCTATGGCTCGGGCGCCCCGGCCGCGGCGGTGCGGGAGGCCCTGAGGGAGTCCGGCCTGGCCCGGCAGGCCCTGCACGCGGCGGTGCTGGGCTTCGTCCATCCGGTGACGGGGGAGCGGCTGAGGTTCGAGTCCACCCCGCCGCCCGACATGGCGGCCCTGGAGGCGCGCCTGTCGGATTTGTAACCGGTGGCCGCCCGGCTTCGCCTTGAAGCCGCCGCTTTCGGTCACTAGGTGAAATCCGACCTGGGGGGTTGGTCTTTGCCGTCCTCCCGTCTGGAGGACACTGACCGATGGCTGCGAACGCTCTGGCCGTGATGACCCCCGAAGGCGGTCTTTCGCGCTACCTGACCGAGATTCGCAAGTTCCCCATGCTCACCAAGGACGAGGAGTTCATGCTGGCCAAGCGCTGGCGTGAGCACGAGGATCCGAAGGCGGCGCACCGGCTCGTCACCAGCCATCTTCGGCTCGTGGCCAAGATCGCCATGGGCTATCGCGGCTATGGCCTGCCCATCGGCGAGGTGATCTCCGAGGGCAATGTCGGCCTGATGCAGGCGGTCAAGAAGTTCGAGCCCGACAAGGGCTTCCGCCTGGCCACCTACGCCATGTGGTGGATCCGCGCCTCGATCCAGGAGTACATCCTGCGGTCCTGGAGCCTGGTGAAGATGGGCACCACCGCGTCGCAGAAGAAGCTGTTCTTCAACCTGCGCAAGGCCAAGAGCGCCATCTCGGCCTTCCAGGAGGGCGACCTCCATCCCGACCAGGTCGAGGTGATCGCCACCAAGCTGGGGGTCGAGCAGTCCGAGGTCGTCTCGATGAACCGCCGGCTGTCCGGCCCCGACGCCTCGCTCAACGCCCCCATGAGGGTGGACGGCGAGAGCGAGTGGCAGGACTGGCTGGAGGACACCGGCGCCGTCAGCCAGGAGACGCAGGTCGCCGAGGACCAGGAGCGCACCCAGCGGATGAGCCTGCTGGAGGCGGCCATGACCGAGCTGACCGACCGCGAGCGGCACATCCTGACCGAGCGGCGCCTGAAGGACGACCCGACCACCCTCGAGGACCTGGCCTCCCAGTATGGGGTCAGCCGCGAACGGGTGCGCCAGATCGAGGTCCGGGCCTTTGAAAAGCTGCAGAAGGCGATGGTCTCGGCTGCGCGCGAGAAGAACCTGGTCGAGGCCTGACGGTCCCGCCGCGCTGCGGCCTGGGGTAAGTCAACGCACATTGACATGAGGGGGACCCGGAGTCAGGGTTTCCCAATGGAAGGTTGCGGATGCACGCAGCCCCGCCAGCAAGAGCGGCAGGAACGGGAGAGCGCCATGAACATCGCCGTCAGGATCGATTCCGACGAGGCCATCCGCGAGGCCAACGAAACCCCCCTTGAACTGCTGAACCCCGGCCGGGCTGACCGGTTCCAGAAGGACACCATCCTGCCGGTCTTCGCCCGCCTGCGGCGCGAGGACCCCGTCCACTTCACCGCCGAGAGCGACTTCGGGCCCTATTGGTCCGTGACCCGCTGGAAGGACATCATGGCGGTGGACACCAACCATGAGATCTTTTCCTCGGCCCAGGGCATCACCCTGCCCAACCTGGTGGCCCTGGCCGAACAGCAGAAGGTGCTGGGCGAGCTGGCCAGGCCCCGGACCGGCGGCGGCGGCGCCGGATTCATCACCATGGACGAACCCGAGCACGGGGCCCAGCGCAAGGCCGTGAGCCCCACCGTGGCCCCGGCCAACCTGCAAAGGATGGCCCCCATCGTCCGCGAGCGGGCGGGCCTGATCCTCGACTCCCTGCCGATCGGCAAGGAGTTCGACTGGGTCGACCTCGTGTCGAAGGAACTGACCGCCATGACCCTGGCGACCCTCTTCGACTTCCCCTTCGAGGACCGCCGCAAGCTGACCTACTGGTCGGACATGGTCACCAATCCGCCGGGCCACGGCCCCGTGAAGAGCTGGGAGCCCAAGTTCCAGGCCCTGACCGAGTGCTTCACCG
>CAIMLY010000091.1 GCA_903842425.1 uncultured Alphaproteobacteria bacterium
AAGATCGGGGCGCTCGCCGGCCTGTCCTCGGTGATGCTGGTCCTGCTCTACGGCCAGACCCGGATCTTCTACACCATGAGCCGCGATGGCCTGCTGCCGGACGTCCTGTCCCGCGTGCATCCGAAGTTCCAGACGCCGTGGGTCAACACCGTCCTGGTCGGCGTCCTGGCCTGCCTCGCGGCGGGCTTCATGTCCCTCGACAAGCTGGCGGACCTGTCCAACGTCGGGGCCCTGACGGCCTTCGGCGTGGTCTGTGCGACCGTGATCTACCTGCGCATCGCCTCGCCGGACCTGGCGCGTCCGTTCCGGGTGCCCCTGTATCCGGTCGTGCCCATCCTCGGGGTCCTGATGTGCGGCCTGCTCCTCCTGACCCTGATGAGGACCGACCACACCCGGAACTTCTTCCTGGGCTACCTGGCGATCGGCATCCTGGTCTACTTCATCTACGGGATGCGGAGCTCCAAGCTGGGGCGCGGCGTCCTGGTCACCGGCCACGAGGCCGAGCCGATGGAGCTACCCCACAAGGGCGACTGACACCGGCTCAGCCCCGGAATCAGGAAGGGCCCCTCCGGCGACGGAGGGGCCCTTTTCCCTTCTCGTCTCCGGGGTGGAGCGCCGCGGAGGCTCAGGCGGTCTCGAGCAGGCTCCGGAAGAGCAGGGCGCCGTCGGCCGATCCCAGTTCCGGCTCGAAGGACCGGTCCGGGTGCGGCATGAGGCCCAGGACATTGCCGCCGGCGTTGATCAGCCCGGCGATGTCGTTCAGCGAGCCATTGGGATTGTCCGCATAGCGGAAGACCACCTGGTCCTCGCCCTCGATGCGGGAGAGGGTGTCGGCGTCCGCGAAGAAGGCGCCTTCGCCATTGCCTACGGTCATCACGGCGCTGCGACGCGCCCCGAAGGCCCGGGTGAACCGGGTGTCCGGGCGGACGATGTCCAGCTCCACGGGCTTGCAGACATACTTCAGCGCGGCGTTACGGAGCAGGGCGCCCGGCAGGAGGCCCGCCTCGCAAAGCACCTGGAAGCCGTTGCAGATGCCCACGACCGCGACCCCGCGGCCGGCGGCCCTGGTGACCTCGGCCATGACCGGCGACAGGGCGGCCATGGCGCCGCACCTGAGGTAGTCGCCGTAGGAGAAGCCGCCCGGCAGGACGATCAGGTCCAGGCCCGCGGGCAGGGCGGTCTCGGCGTGCCAGACCATGTCCACCGAGGCTCCGGTGGAGCGCTCGACGGCGACCTTGCAGTCCCGGTCGCAGTTGGAGCCCGGGAAGACGACGACAGCGGCCTTCATGGTCAGGACAGCTCGATCCGGTAGCCTTCGATCACCGTGTTGGCGAGGAGGGTCTCGCACATCCGGCGGATCTCGGGCTCGGCCGCGGCGGGATCGATCCCGGCCAGGTCGAACTCGAGGGTCTTGCCGACGCGGACGTCGGAGACGCCGCTCCAGCCCAGGCCGTGCAGGGCGTTCTCCACCGCCTTGCCCTGGACGTCGAGGACGCCCGGCTTCAGAAACACATGGACCCTGGCGCGCACTAGTGCAGCCCTCCCTGGATGACGGTCGGCATTTCCTTCATGATCCCCAGGCGCCGGGCGATCTCGGCATAGCCCTCGATGGCGTCGCCGAGATCCCGGCGAAAGCGGTCCAGGTCCAGCTTTTCCCGGGTCTGGGAGTCCCAGAGGCGGCAGTTGTCCGGGCTGATCTCGTCGGCCAGGACCACCCGGGAGAAGTCGTTCTCCCACAGCCGACCGAACTCGATCCGGAAGTCGATCAGCGAGATGCCCACGGCCCCGAAGGCGCCGTTCAGGAAGTCGTTCACCCGGAGCGACAGGGCCATCATGTCGTCGATCTCCTGGGTCGAGGCCCAGTTGAAGGCGGTGATGTGCTCCTCGGTGACCATCGGGTTCCCGAGCTTCTCGTCCTTCAGGTAGAATTCGATGACCGAACGGGGCAGGGCCTGGCCTTCCGGCAGGCCGAAGCGCTGGGACAGGGACCCGGCCGCGGCGTTCCGCACCACCACCTGCAGGGGAATGATCTCAAGCTCGCGGATCAGCTGCTCGCGCAGGTTCAGGCGGCGGATGAAATGGTTCTGGACGCCGATCGTGTTCAACCGGGTCATGAAATACTCGCTGATCCGGTTGTTCAGCACGCCCTTGCCCTCGAGGACCGCCCGCTTGGCGTTGTTGTAGGCGCTGGCCTCGTCCTTGAAGTACTGGATCAGGGTGCCGGGCTCGGGACCCTCGTAGAGGATCTTGCCGTGCCCTTCGTAGATCTTCTTGCGGCGGGTGCTCATCGGCGCCTTCTCCAGGCCTCGGGGTCGGCGTGCGTCGTCCGGAGACAAAAAGGCGCGGGAGCAGCGGCCCGCGCTTATCCGGACGACTCGACGATCGCGTCCCGTCGAGGCGGGCGCAAACTAGCCGAACCGGGGGGCGTTCGCAAACGGCGCGGCTTTCCGTTGCGGACCGGCGATGCAGCGGATAGACAGCCCCTGTAAAGCCTGTTTGGGAACACCATGACCACCTTCGAAAATCGTGAGCGCGGCTTCGAGAGCAAGTTCGCCCTCGACCAGGAACAGGAATTCAAGGCGGCCGCCCGGCGTAATCGCATGCTGGGTGAGTGGGCGGCGGGTCTGATGGGCCTGCAGGGCGATCATGTCGCCGAGTACGCCAAGGCGGTGGTGAAGTCCGACCTCGAACTGCCCGGCGACGACGACGTGCTGCGCAAGGTTTTCGAGGACCTCAAGGGCGCCGGCGTGACGGTCTCCGAGGGTGATGTCCGCAACA
This sequence comes from uncultured Alphaproteobacteria bacterium, assembly GCA_903842425.1. Lineage (GTDB taxonomy): Bacteria > Pseudomonadota > Alphaproteobacteria > Caulobacterales > Caulobacteraceae > Phenylobacterium. The sequence goes on from CAIMLY010000091.1 coordinate 2,779, forward strand.
AGATGGGCGAGTACCTCGCCGTGGCGCGCCAGCAGATCCGCGACGGCAAGTAGGGCCGGACCCGGGGGCGCGCCTGCGCCCCCGGGGCCTGCCGGTTCAGGCCCCGAACACGCGGGCGAACACCGTATCCACGGCCTTGAAGTGGTAGCCGAGGTCAAACAGCTCGGCGAGTTCCGCGTCCGAAAGGTGCGGGCGGATTTCCGCATCCGATTTCAGGAAGCCCAGGAAGTCGCCCTCGCCGCGCCAGACCTTCATGGCGTTGGTCTGCACGGCCGAGTAGGCGGCCTCGCGCGACATGCCCTTCTGCGTCAGGGCCAGCAGGACCCGCTGGGAATGCACCAGGCCG
>CAIMLY010000092.1 GCA_903842425.1 uncultured Alphaproteobacteria bacterium
ACCAGAACATCCGCGGCCAGCAGCACATGGTCTGCGAGGGCGGGACCCTGCTCTTCCTGCACTCGGGCATCTGGCATGGCGGCGGGGTGAACGTGTCCGACCGTACACGGACGATGTTCAAGGTGCGCATCAACCCCTCGCGCTCCCAGGTCCGCCAGTTCGACGTCTCGACCCTGAAGCCCCAGGAGACCCAGCGCCCGATCTTCTACCTGAAGGGGCCCCTGCCGCCCTCGGTGGAACAGATCCTGATGACCCCCGAGCCCTGGCATGAGAACGACACCAGCCGGCTGGAGCTTCTGAACCGGGTGAAGCTGTGGCGCTACCTGACCGGCGACCCGGACTACGACGCCGACTACTGGGCGACCCGGCTCGAGACCCTGGCGGACGCCTGAGGGCCGGCATGATCGACCTCTTCTACGCCCCCACCCCGAACGGCTGGAAGATCTCCATCTTCCTGGAGGAGACGGGCCTGCCCTACGCGGTGCGCCCCGTGAACATCGGGCGGGGCGAGCAGTTCGCCCCGGACTTCCTGACGATCAGCCCGAACAACCGCATACCGGCCATCGTCGACAACGACCCGGCCGGCGGCGGATCGCCGGTCTCCGTCTTCGAGTCGGGCGCCATCCTGCTCTACCTGGCGGAGAAGACGGGCCAGTTCCTGCCCGCCGACCTGCGGGGTCGCACGGCGACCCTGGAGTGGCTGATGTGGCAGATGGGCGGGCTGGGGCCCATGCTGGGGCAGAATGGCCACTTCCGCCTCTACGCCCCCGAGCCCATCCCCTACGCCATCGACCGCTATTCCCGGGAGGCGGAACGGCTCTACGGGGTGCTGGACCGGCGCCTGGCCGCCACCGGCGCGCATGTCGCTGGCGAGGCCTTCACCATCGCCGACATGGCCATCTTTCCCTGGGTGGTCACCCACAAGGCGCAGGGCCTGAGCCTCGACGACCATCCCGCCGTGAAGACCTGGTTCGCCCGGGTGAGGGCCCGGCCCGGGGTCCAGGCCGGCATGGCGGTGGGACGGACGACGCGGCCCGCCGAAATGGACGCCGAGACCCGCCGGAACCTGTTCGGCCAGTCGCCGCCGCCCCTGGAGACCCGGTCATGATCGAGGCCTATTTCGACTGCTCCAGCCCCTGGACCTACCTGGCCTTCGAGGGGCTCCTGGACCTGTCCGCAGAGCTCGACGTCCCCGTGGACTGGAAGCCGATCCTGGTCGGCGGGATCTTCAACACCGTCAATCCCAGCGTCTACGCCCAGCGGGCCGACCCGGTGCCGGCCAAGGCGCGCCATATGCTGAAGGACCTGGGGGACTGGGCCCGGCACGCCGGGCTGGCCATCCGCTTCCCCCCGTCGGTCTTCCCGGTGAACAGCGTCAAGGTCATGCGCGGCTGCATCCACCTGGCGCCCCAGGGCCGCCTGGAGGCCTTCGCCCGGGCCGCCTTCCACGCCTACTGGGGCGAGGACATGGACATCTCGAAGGACGAGGTGGTGGCCGAGATCTGCCGTCGCGCGGGGGTCGACGCGGAGGACCTGTTCGCCGGCATCGCCCGCCCGGAGGTCAAGGACCAGCTGCGCGCCAACACCGAGGCGGTGGTCGCCCGGGGCGGCTTCGGCAGCCCGACGATCTTCGTCGGCGGAACCGACATGTACTTCGGCAACGACCGCCTGCCCCTGGTGCGCGAGGCCGTGCTGAGGGCGCGCGCCGGGGGCTGAATCCCCTCGAAACGGAACGGGAACATGCTAGAACCCCGGCATGGCCGACGCCGCCGCGGATTCCCACCTCCTGCCCTCCCGATTCGCGGACTGGTTCGCGGCGCAGGGCTGGTCGCCGCGCGCCCACCAGCTGGAGATGATCGCCCGGGCGCGGGCGGGCCGTGACGCCCTGCTGATCGCCCCGACGGGCGGCGGCAAGACCCTGGCCGGCTTCCTGCCCACCCTGGTGGAGCTGGCCGGGCGGCCGCGGGAGGCGCGGCGCGGGGTCCACACCCTCTACATCTCGCCCCTCAAGGCCCTGGCCGTGGACGTCGAGCGCAACCTCGCCCGGCCGATCCGGGAGATGGGCCTCGACATCACCGCCGAGAGCCGGACGGGGGACACCGGGATCGCCCGGCGCCAGAGGCAGAAGGTGCGGCCCCCCGACATCCTGCTCACCACGCCCGAGCAGCTGGCCCTGTTCTGCGCCTGGGAGGGATCGCGCCTCTATTTCGAAGACCTGGCCTGCGTGGTCATCGACGAGATCCACGCGCTGCACGCCTCAAAGCGGGGGGACCTGCTGGCCCTGGGCCTGGCCCGCCTGTCAGCCCTGGCGCCGGGGATGCGGCGCATCGGCCTGTCCGCGACCGTCGACGACCCGGATGTCATCCGTCGATGGATGGGCTGCGGCGACCGGCCCGTGGACCTGGTCCGTGGCCCGCCCGGCGCCCCGCCGGAAGTGGACCTGCTGCTGTCCAACGGGCGCACGCCCTGGGCGGGGCACACGGCCCAGCACGCCATGGCCGAGGTCTACGATGCGATCAGAAAGGCGCGAACCGCCCTGGTCTTCGTCAACACCCGCTTCCAGGCCGAGTTCGCCTTCCAGGAACTGTGGAAGCTGAACGACGACAACCTGCCCATCGCCCTGCACCACGGCAGCCTGGCGCCCGAGCAGAGGCGAAAGGTCGAGGCCGCCATGGCCCGGGGCGAGCTGAAGGCGGTGGTCTGCACCTCCACCCTGGACCTCGGCATCGACTGGGGCGACGTGGACCTGGTGATCCAGCTGGCCTCGCCCAAGGGCGCCAGCCGCATGGTGCAGAGGATCGGCCGGGCCAACCACCGGCTGGACGAGCCCAGCCGCGCCCTCTTCGTGCCCGCCAACCGCTTCGAGACCCTGGAGTGCCAGGCGGCCCGGGAGTGCATCGCCGAGAACCGGCTGGACGGCGAGCCCTTGCGGACCGGCGCCCTGGACGTCCTGGCCCAGCACCTGCTGGGCTGCGCCTGCGCCGAGCCCTTCGACGAGGCGGACATGCTGGCGGAAGCGCGCTCCGCCGGCCCCTTCCGCGACCTGTCCCGGGCCGACTTCGACATCACCCTCGACCTCACCGCCACCGGCGGCTACGCCCTGCAGGCCTACGATCGGTTCCGCCGGATGGTGCGCAACCCCGAGGGCCACTGGACGGTGCGCAATGGCGACACGGCCCGGCGTCACCGGCTGAACCTGGGCGCCATCCTGTCGCCGGAGATGCTCTCGGTCCGCATCGCCCAGGGCGCGCGCCTCGTCGGCGGCCGCAAGATCGGGGAGATCGAGGAAGGCTATTTCGAGATGCTGGACCCGGGGGACACCTTCGTCTTCGCCGGCCAGGTCTGGAGCTTGGCGGGCATTACCGGCATGGACGTCCTGGTCCGGCCCGCCCGGGACTCTGACCCGAAGATGCCCTCCTGGGGCGGCTCCAAGTTCGCCCTGTCCAGCCACCTCGCCCGCCGGGTGAGGCGGATGATGTCGGACGCCTCGGCCTGGGCGGTCCTGCCCCCGGACGTGCGCGAGTGGCTGGGCCTGCAGCGCCGCCACTCGCGTATCGTCGCCGAGGACGAGATGCTGGTGGAGACGTTTCCGAGGGGCCGCCGCCACTTCCTGGTGGCCTATCCCTTCGAGGGGCGGTTGGCCCACACCACCCTGGCCATGCTGTTGACCCGGCGGCTGGAGCGCGCCGGCGCCCAGCCCCTGGGGTTCGTGTGCAATGACTACGCCCTGGCCGTCTGGTCCCTGAAGCCCATGGACGAGGTCGACATGGACGACCTGTTCGCCCGGGACATGCTGGGCGACGACCTGGAGGACTGGCTGGCCGAAAGCTTCATGATGAAGCGCGCCTTCAAGGGGTGCGCCATCATCGCCGGCCTGATCGAGCGGCGGTTTCCCGGCGAGCCGCGGAAGTCGGGGCGGCAGGTGACCTTCTCCACGGACCTCATCTACGACGTGTTGCGCCGGCACCAGCCCGACCACCTTCTCCTGCGCTGCGCCCGCCAGGACGCCGCCGAGGGCATGATCGACGCCGCCCGGCTGGGCGACCTGCTCGCCCGGGTGGAAGGTCGGGTCCGTCACACCCGGCTGGAACGGCTGTCGCCCTTCGCCGTGCCCATGCTGATGGAGATCGGCAAGGAGCGGAGCCCCGGCGCCGCTGGCGACGCCATCCTCGCCGAGGCCGAGAGCGAGCTGATCGCCGAGGCCCTGGCGTGAGCCCGGTGGAGGCCCTCGGCCTGCGCCCGGCGGCGGACGGGGGCCTGGACCTGGTCCTGGCGGGGGAGGCTGTCCGCCTCCTGCCGTCGGGGGCCCTCCTGCTGTCGGCCCGGTCCACCCTTGTGGTGGCCGACCTGCACCTGGAGAAGGGCTCGGCCTTCGCCGGCCGCGGCCAGCTCCTGCCGCCCCTCGATACCCGCGAGACCCTGCGGCGGGTGGCGGCGGACGCCGCGGCACAGGCGCCGGCGCGGATCCTCTTCCTGGGCGACGCCTTCCATGACCGCGAGGCCTCGCGCCGGATGTCTGAGGCGGACCGACAGGCCCTGGAGGCCCTGGGCCGGGCTGCGGAGCTGGTCTGGATCACCGGCAACCACGACCCGGAGCCCGACCGGGAGCTGCCGGGGGAGGCGGCGGACGAGGTGCGGCTGGGCGACCTGGTCCTGCGGCATGAGCCCCTTCCGGCGCCGGCGCCCGGCGAGATCGCCGGGCACCTGCACCCCTGCGCCCGCATCGCCACCCCCCGGGGATCCGTGCGGCGGCGGTGCCTGGTCACGGACGGGGAGCGGGCGATCCTGCCGGCCTATGGCGCCTTCACCGGGGGGCTGAACGTGCTCGACCCGGCCTTCTCGGGCCTGTTCCGGAAGTCGCCTGTGGTGGCCGCCCTCGGGGACAGCCGCGTCCACGCGGCGGGGATCCGGTCCCTGAGGCCGGACCGCCGCTAGAGGCGCAGGGCCTTCTCGAGGGCCAGGGCCAGGGAGACGCAGGCCGAGAAGGTCAGCAGGGTCATCAGGGCCGGGTAGCGGGACTGGGTCTGGGGCGCCCGGTCGAAGAGCCAGGCGGCGAGGTAGGCGGCGATGAGGCCGCCGAGGATCCAGTCCGCCGCCAGGTAGTCCCGGGCCAGCAGAAGGCCTCCTCCGGCCAGCGGCGGCAGCATGGCGGCGGCGAGGCGCAGGAAACGGGGGGGATCGCGCAGGGACTCCTGGCTCCAGCGGATGCCGCCCAGGAATCCAAGGACCACGGCGGACCAGGTCAGGAGCACATGGATGGCGGCGAAGCGCAGGTCGGAGGGCCCGAAGGCGTAGACGACGGCGGCGACGGGAAAACCGGCGAGGCCGACCAGGGCCAGGACCCAGACCGGTGCAGGAGCCACGGGCATCACACCCTCCTGAAGGCCGCAGAGGCCGCCCAGCCGGCGGCGAGCGCAATCAGCACGCACAGACTACCATAGGTCCAGGGCCTCTGGTGGGCAAAACCGGAGACCAGCCGTTCGACGCCCACCTTCTCGATGGTGAGGTCGCGGCTGCGCCGGGTCACGGCCCGCCCCTCCTGGAAGAGGATGACGTCCACCCGGTAACGGCCGACGGGCGCCGAGACGGGCAGGTCGAAACGGGCCCGGAACAGGCCGCGGTCGACGAAGGCGACGCCGTCGGGGTCTTCGGAGTAGAGCCCCTCCTTCGTCTTCAGGCGGATGAAGGCCCGCGTGACCTCCGGCCCCCCCGCCACCTCCACCGGCAGGCTGCCGAGGCCGGCGCCGGCCTGGCGAAGGGTCGCAGGGTCGGCCACCCCGGGGAGGGCGCGGCTGGAGGCGGTCAGGTGGAAGCCCGGCGCGCCGCCCACCTTGCGGGGCGAACCGTTCAGCCACAGCCCCGCCCGGCGTTCACGACGGGCGATGGCGACGGGCTCCTCCGGTCCACGGACCACGACCACCACGTCGGACCGGGTGTCGGAGGGGCCGAAGACCGCGCCGAAGACCGAGATGCTGGCGCCGGAATAGCCGGCGTTGACCTCGATGTTGGCCGTGGTCAGGTCGGCGGAAAGCTGGACGGGGGGGGACTCGGCCATCTCAGCCCCCGACCGGCAGGAGGACGAAGGGATCGTCGGGCGACAGCACCAGGCGGACCCCCATGGACAGGCCGATGCCCAGGATGATCAGCGCCAGGAGGACACGCAGCTCCTCCGCCCGGAAACGGGACGAGGCCCGGGCGCCCAACTGGGCGCCGAAGACGCCGCCCAGGACGAGAAGACCGGTCAGGACGATGTCGACGGTCTGGTTGCGCCCGGCCTGGAGCAGGGTGGTCAGGGAGGTGACCAGGATGATCTGGAAGAGGCTGGTGCCCACCACCACGCTGGCGGGCATGCGCAGGAGGTAGATCATGGCCGGCACCAGGATGAACCCGCCGCCGACACCCATCACTGCGGACAGCAGGCCGACGAAGGCGCCCAGGGCCAGGGGCGGCAGGACGCTGATGTAGAGCCGCGAGCGCGGGAACCGGAGGCGGAAGGGCAGACCGTAGAGGAGGGCCGGGCGGCGCTGGGCCGGGGCGGGCTCGGGCTGGCCCCGGCGCCGGCGGACGAGGGCCCCGAGGGACTCGCGGAGCATGAAGGTCCCGATCACCCCCAAAAACACGAGATAGGAGAGGGCGACGGCCAGGTCCGCCTGCCCCGCCAGGCGCAGCCAGCGGAACACCTCCACGCCGGCCAGGGATCCGAGCGCGCCCCCCGCCGCGAGGACACCGCCCATCCGGAAGTCGACGCCGCGGCTGGCGGAATAGGCCAGGACGCTGGAGGTCGAGGATGCGGCGACGTGCCCGGACATGCTGGCGACGGCCACAGGAGCGGGGACGCCCAGGAACACCAGGAGCGGGGTCATCAGGAAGCCGCCGCCGATCCCGAACATTCCCGAGATGAAACCCACGACGGCGCCGGCGGCGACCAGCAGGGGGGCGTTGACGGAGATTTCGGCGATGGGGAGATAGACGTCCAGCAGCCCCGTCCTCCGGCGGCCTAACGGCCCAGCATGGCCAGGCGCTTCAGCGTAGCCTCGTCGAGGAGGCCGGTGGCGGGCGCCTTCTGGTCCTTCTGGTAGGCCTCGATGGCGGTGCGAAGCTGCGGGGTGACGGCGCCGTCCTCAGGGCCGGAGTAATAGCCAAGGCGACCCAGGGCCTTCTGGGCCAGCCGCACGTCCTCAGGGGACTTGGACGCCGCAGCGGCCAGGACGGGGCGAAGCCGCTCGACCTGGACCAGGGCCTCGCCGTCGCCGCTCTCGGCCGCCCGGGAGTACCAGACAAAGGCCTGGCGCAGGTCCTGGGGTACGCCCATCCCGCGCTCGTAGACGGCGCCGAGGTTGAACTGGCTGCCGACGAGGCCGGCCTCGGCCGCCCGACGGATCCAGCCCACGGCGGCGGCGGGATCGCGCGGGCCATTCGCGCCGTTCATCAGCTCGAGGCCGTAGCCATGCATGGCGACCCGATCCCCGGTCTCGGCTGCCCGGCGCAGCCAGGAGCGGGCGAGGCCCGGATCCCGGGCGACTCCCGCCTCGCCCTTCTCATGCAGCACCGACAGAAGTCGCATGGCGGGGGCGTGGCCGGCGGTGGCGAGGGCCTGGATCTCGGGCAGGGCGCCAGCCTGTCCCGCCCTCAGGTCCGCAGAGGCCTTGCGGAAGCGGGCCTCCAGGCCGGCCCGGGCGGCGGGGACAGGATCGGGCTTCACGGCGTCGCGGACCAGGGCCGCCTGGGCGGCCGGGGCCGTCGCCGCCGGCGTGGGGGCGAGGGCGACCGCAGCGCGCACGGTCTGGGCCTGGGACGGGGCGGCGGCGAGGACGCCGGGCTCGGTCCGGGCGGAACCCCGGCCTGCAGCGTCGCCCGCCTTGCCCTCGAAGAGGCTCAGCGCGCCAAAGCCCACCAGGGAGACCGAGACGCAGAAAACGGCGAGGGTCGCGAGACCTGGCCCGGCGAACCGGCGCGGCTTGAGGACCGGCCGGGCCGGGGACAGGTCAAACCCCGGAAGCGACGGCGCCTCCGGCTCCTGGGGCTCGGCGGCGCTCCGGGCATTGGCGGCGCGGGCCTCCGCCAGGAGGTCGAGAGGCCAGTCTTCGCCAAGGCCCTCTGCGGCGTCTCCGCCAAACCCGGGCCTGGACCCGGCGTCGGAAGCGGCGGGCGGGGGCGCCGGTGCGTCGTCGTCGTCGAACAGCGACAGGATGCGGCCTTCCGCAGGCTCGCGGCCCGCCGCCGGGCCGGGCGCCTGCACGCGGGGCGGCGGGAAATGAGCGTCGAGGCGCAGGCGCGCTTCCTCGAGGAGCCGGGCGGTGCGGTCTTCGCTCTGGCGGATCCGGCGGGAAATGCCGTCGTCAGCCGGGAGGTCGCGGGTGTCGCTCCCGGCCGGGGCCGGCTCGCCACCTGCGCCCGAACGGTCCCCGATGCGGTCCATCGCGCCTCCCAGGCGGCCGATCGACGCCGCCGGTTCCGGATCGGACAGGGAGAGCCGGCTCCGGAGGATCTCGCTGATCCGCTCGGCCGCCTCGGTGGGCCTGCGGTCCGTCTCGTCGGCTGCGGCGGGAGACGTGGCGGTATGGGCCGCGGCCAGACCGGAGGCCTCGCGCTCGACCCGGGCCACCTTGTCGGACAGTTCAGCGAAAGCGCGCTCAAGGTCGGAGATCCGTCGGCCGGAGGTTTCCGCCAGTTCCCGGGACATCTCTTCGCGGGCGGCGTCGAGGCGCTCGCCAAGCCGGAAGGAGACCTCGCGCAGCCGGTCCTCGACGCCTGCACCGGCCGAGGACTCAAGCCGCGAAAGCCGCTGGTCAAGGCCGTCGAAGGCCTCCCGCAGGGTGTTCATCGCCGCCGCAGTCCGGTCCTGGATCTCTCCCACGCGGAAGGCGATCTGGTCCATCCCCGCCGCAGGCGCCGGCGGACGGGCCTCGGTCCGCTCAAGCCGGACGCGGAAGTCCTGGAGGGCGTCCAGGGTGCGGGCCTCGCCCTCCTGCATCTGCGAGGCCAGGCGTCCCAGCGCCGACTCAAGGGCCCGAAGGACCCCTTCGTAGCGGTCGGTGCGCGGAGGCTCCTGGCGCGGGGGCGGGGGCGGCGGCGCGACGGCCTGTTCCAGGCGGCCGAGTGTCGCCCGCACGGTGGTCTCGAGGCTGGAAAGGGCCGCACCGGTCCGCGCCTCGGACCCGTCCAGCCGGTCTGCGAGCCGGTCGAGGACCTCGGTCAGCCGGCGCAGCTCACCTTCGGGGCGGTCAAAAGGGTCGCGGCCCTCGGGCATGGACCGGGACGCAGTCGCAGGTCCGGCCGCAGGCGGCGGCGCCTCGCCCTCAAGAATCGACCGGTTGAGCCATTCGCCGAGGGTCATGCCCGACCTCGCGGCGAGCTCCTTGGCGACTTCGCGGGCCCTGGGGTCGATACCCTTGACGCTCCATGGCGCCCCTGCCGTCATGCGAATCGCTCTCCCAATCGCCAAGCTCTGGTCTACCGACCCGGCTTTCGGGTGTAAACGCGAGGTTAACCCGTTGGAGGCGACGTCCTTCGACACCTTGTGGATAGTTGGCGACCGAGGGCGACGGGGGGCGGAGTTTCAACCCATGGATGTAAAAGTCACCCTGGCGGCCCTGGCGGCGTCGGTCGGGCTGGCCGTGTTCGCCGGCTGGCGCGGAGCCCGGCCCCCGGACTTCCGGAAGGGACCCCGCATGATCCCCTGGCGGCCGCTGATGGCGGCGGCGGCGACGGCCAGCCTGATCTTCCTGGTCCACCTGGTGAACCTGATGGGCGTGACGACAGGTCAGGCCAGGCCCTGAGCCGCCTCCGGTCCCGGGGTCGCCTCCGGCACGGGTTCAGCCTTCCGGGAGGCCGGGACCTCTGTCTTCCTGGGCCTGCGGGTGAGGCCGGCGAAACCGCCCGATGACAGCAGGCTCACATCGGCGAGCAGCACCGCGATGGCCCACTTGGCCGGAGCCGCGGCGTAGCGGGGCTCCCAGTTGGGATGGAACTTGTCCTTGTAGCTGCGCACGCCCTGGAAGTTGTAGACGTCCTCGCCCAGGTCGAACATCAGCCGCCCGACCCGGGTCATGACGGGCGCGAGCGGCCGGTCCTCAAGACCCGCCAGGGGCGCGTTGCCGAAGTCGAGATAGGCGTAGCCCTCGTCCCGGCCCCAGCCGATCAGCTCGACGAAGAGGAAGTCCATGATGCGCTTTGGCGCCGCCCAGTTGTAACGCATGAGGTCGATGGAGAAGGCGTCCCGGCAGGCCGTCGGCCAGAGATTGGCGAAGGCGACGATCCTGCCTTCCCAGCGGGCCACCGCCACGGGGAACTCCTGCAGGTAGCGGGGATTGAAGCCGCCGAGGGCGAAGGACTTGTCGCCCCCTGACTGGCGCGCCAGCCACTCGTCGGAAATCGCCGCAAGTTCCGGCAGTATGGCGTCGATCCCGCCCGGCGGTATGACTTCGAACTGGGCGCCGCCGTCCCGGACCTGTCGCCAGGCCCGGCGGATCTTGGCCCGGGTCTGGCCCTCGAAGGCGAAGTCCTGGATGGGCAGCCGGGCGCACTCGCCGATCTTCTGGATGGAGAAACCCAGTTCGACGATGTCGGGCAAGTCGTCCGGCCCGATGCCGTAGAGACCTGGCCGGGCGGCGTGCGCGTCGGCCAGCTCGCGGAACCTCCAGAGGAGCTCCAGGCGCTCGTCGCGGCGACCGACCGGCCCGCCAAGCGCGATCCAGGAGCGTCCTCGGACCCCGAACATCATGAAGCTGCGGCCGGACTCGGAGAACAGGAAGCGCTTGTCTCCGAACAGGGCGAGGTTGGAGATCGGTTCCGCGGACTCAGAGGCGGCCAGCACGGCGCGGACCCTCTCGAAGTCCGGGTCGTCCTCGCCGATCACCCGGGGCGTCGCCGCGGTGGCCGCCAGCCGCCAGACGCCAAAGCCCAGGAAGGCCAGCGCTGCGCCCGCCCAGGCCCGGATGGACCGCGCCACGTCGCCGTCGACCATGGTGCTCCAGAAGGGCTGGTCCTCGTAGCTGACGTCACGGAAGAACCAAAGTCCCAGCAGGCCCGCCCCGACGACGGCAGCGCCTGCCGACAACAGCCAGCCCGGCGACACCTCCATCTGGGACAGGGCCGCCTTGCGCGGGAAGGCGGAACGAAGGGGGGCGAGGAAGGCGCCGATGGCGGCGAGGATCATCCCCTCCTCCCAGATCAGGCCCTTCGACAGGGACAGGAGGGCGGTCAGGAACAGGACGGCGACGCTGGCCGCCCAGGCTGCATCCAGGCGCGACCGGAGGCCGAAGGCCAGCATGACGAGCACCAGGCCCAGCACGCTGGAGGCGAAGTGGCTCACGTCGATGACGTAGGTCGGCAGGGCGAGCGACAGTCGCATGAACCGCGCGGGGGAGGAGGGCGTCGCACCGGAGGCGATCAGCATGGCGCCTGCGGCCATGACCAGGATGGCGCCGGCCAGGGGGGCCGCCGCCAGAACGGCGGGTTTGAACTCGCGTCTCAACGCCATCTTGTACCTGTGAAACATGGAACAGGACCCGTGCTCTACTCTCCCAAGGTTAAGAGATGGGTTCCAGACCCGAGGGATCAAACCCGGATTGCGAATGTCTTGCTCCCGGCGGGCCGGCCGCTAATGTGGCGCGCGCCCGATTACTGACGGAGGATTCCCATGGCCGACTTCGGCGGCGAGACCCTTGAGGCCTTCCGGGCGGAAGTCCGGGCGTGGCTGGAAGCCAACTACCCGGCCGAACTCCGCAAGGCGGACGCCCGGACGGACCCCGAGGCCATCTGGGGAGGGCGCGCCTTCCTCGGGTCTGAAGACCCCCAGGCCGTGTGGATGCGCCGGGTGGCCGAGAAGGGCTGGACGGCCCCGACCTGGCCGGAGGCTTACGGCGGCGGCGGCCTCACCGCCGATCAGGCCCGGGTCATCGAGCAGGAACTGGCCCGGGGCCGCTATCGTCCGCCCCTGTCCTCCTTCGGCCTCTGGATGCTCGGGCCGGTCCTTCTGGAGTACGCCAACGAGGCCCAGAAGCTCGAGCACCTGCCCCGCATCGTCCGCGGCGAGGCCCGCTGGTGCCAGGGCTACTCAGAGCCCGGAGCCGGCTCGGACCTGGCGGGACTGCAGACCCGCTGCGAGGACAAGGGGGACCACTGGCTGATCAATGGCCAGAAGATCTGGACCAGCTACGCCAACAAGGCGGACTGGTGCTTCTGCCTGGTGCGCACGGACACCTCCAAGAAGCACGAGGGCATCTCCTTCGTCCTGATCGACATGCGCTCGCCCGGCGTCGAGACCCGGCCGATCCAGCTGATCTCGGGGGAAAGCCCTTTCTGCGAGACCTTCTTCACCGACGTGAAGATCCCCAAACAGAACCTTGTCGGCCAGGTGAACGGCGGCTGGCAGATCGCCAAGCGCCTGCTCCAGTACGAGCGCCAGAACATCTCGGGAGGCTTCGGGCCGGGTGAAGGCGCCGGCGGCTCATCCAGCGACCTGGGCGTCATGGCTCGCAACTACATCGGGACCGACGAGACCGGCGCCCTGGCCGACCCGGACCTGCGCGGCCGGATCACCCGCAACAAGATGGACTTCGACTGCTTCTACAAGACCCTCAACCGGATCGCGGCGGAGTCCAAGGCCTCGAACGGCCCCTCGGCGGCGACGTCGATCATCAAGTACTCGGTGGCGAGCTTCGCCCAGGAGCGGTCCGAGCTGATCGTCGAGATGATGGGCAGCCAGGGGCTGGGCTGGACCGGGGACGACTATGCACCTCAGGAGATCGGCGCGGTGCGCGGATGGCTGCGGGCCAAGGCGAACTCGATCGAGGGCGGCAGTTCCGAGGTCAATCTCAACGTGATTTCAAAGCGCGTCCTGGGCCTCCCCGACCCCAAATAGGGACGGGCCCCCCAGGCCGGACATATTCAGGAGACGAGGCGAATGGCGGATTTCGGCGGCGAAGACCTCGAGGGTTTCAGGGCTGAGGCCCGGACCTGGCTGGACGACAACTTCCCGAAGGCCCTGGCGTCGGATCCGGCGGCCCAGCTGGCGGCCATGGGCGGCGGCCGGGAGACCGACGACGCCCGCCTCTGGCGGGAGCGCATGGGCGCCAAGGGCTGGGGGGTTCCCACCTGGCCGGCGACCCATGGCGGCGGCGGCCTCTCGCGGCCCCAGGCCCGGGTCCTGGCCGAGGAAATGGCGAAGATCGGCGCCCGCAATCCCATAGGCGGCATGGGCGTCATGATGTTCGGCCCGACCCTGCTGGAGTACGGGACCGAGGCCCTCAAGCGCCAGCACATGCCGGGAATCGTCAACGGATCGGTCCGCTGGTGCCAGGGCTATTCCGAGCCTGGCTCCGGCTCGGACCTGGCCTCCCTGCAGACCCGCTGCGAGGACAAGGGCGACCACTGGCTGATCAACGGCCAGAAGATCTGGACCTCCGGCGCCAACATCGCCGACTGGTGCTTCTGCCTGGTGCGGACCGACTCCAGCAAGAAGCACGAGGGCATCTCCTTCGTCCTGATCGACATGCGCACCCCCGGGGTCGAGGTCCGGCCGATCAAGCTTATCAACGGCACCTCGCCCTTCTGCGAGACCTTCTTCACTGACGTGAAGGCGCCCAAGGACCAGCTCTTCGGCCCGCTGAACGGCGGCTGGACCGTGGCCAAGCGCCTGCTCCAGTTCGAGCGGGACAACATCTCCGCGGGCCTCGGCGGCGGCTCCATTGGCGCGCCCGTCGCCGCCCTCACCGTGCGTGAGGCGGCGCTCGACTATGTGGGCGTGGACGAGGACGGCCGCCTTGCCGATCCCGACCTGCGCCGCCGGATCGTCGACCACCTGATGGAGACCCAGGCCTTCCAGCAGACCGTTCGCCGGGCGGCCGATGAATCCAAGTCCAACCAGGGTCCGTCCGCGGTCACGTCGATCATGAAGTACGCCGGCGCCAAGATCGCCCAGGAGCGGAACGAACTGATCGTCGAGTCCCTGGGAACGGCCGGCCTGGGCTGGGAAGGGGAAGGGTTCTCCGCCCCCGAACTGGCGGCCGTCCGCACCTGGCTGCGCGCCAAGGCCAACTCCATCGAGGGGGGCACCTCGGAGATCAACCTCAACGTCGTCTCCAAGCGCGTCCTTGGCCTTCCCGACCCGAAATAAGCGACTCGCGAAACCCGCCCCTTATGGTATGATTGGGGATAAGATATTGAAGTTTATGGGGTATTTCTGATGGCCGATTTTGGCGACAGTGGACTCGAAGCCTTCCGCACCGAAGCCCGGGACTGGCTGGAGGCGAATTTCCCCGCCTCCCTCCGCAAGGACCTCACCGCCCTCGAGGCTATGGTCCTGTCTCCCGAGCCGCCCAAGGGCGACTACGCGGACTGGAAGACGCGCATGGGCGCGAAGGGCTGGGGCGTTCCCACCTGGCCGGCCCAGTATGGCGGCGGCGGTCTTTCCCGGGATCAGGCCCGGGTGCTGCAGCAGGAGATGGCCGCCATCGGCGCCGTGAACCCGATCGTCGGCATGGGCGTCAGCATGTTCGGCCCGACCCTGCTCGAGTACGGGACCGAGGCCCAGAAGCAGAAGTACATCCCCGACATCGTCCACGGCCGCGTGCGCTGGTGCCAGGGCTTCTCCGAGCCCGGCGCCGGTTCGGACCTGGCCTCCCTCCAGACCCGGGCCGAGGACAAGGGCGACCACTTCCTGGTCAATGGCCAGAAGATCTGGACCTCAGGCGCCCAGTGGGCGGACATGATCTTCTGCCTGGTGCGGACCGACACCACCAAGAAGCACGAGGGCATTTCCTTCGTGGTCTTC
>CAIMLY010000093.1 GCA_903842425.1 uncultured Alphaproteobacteria bacterium
GAGTGCTGGCGGGATGGCCTGCGCGCGGTCCTGGTGATCACCGGCAAGGGCCTGAGGGGGGATGGCGTCCTCCGCCGGCTGACCCCTGAATGGCTGGCCGCCCCCCACCTGCAGGCGGTCGTCGCGGGCATCTCCGAGGCTCACCGCCGCCATGGCGGGGAGGGCGCGCTCTACATCGCCCTCAAGCAGCGTCCACCCCCCGCCACCGTCGCGCCCAGGCCGTGACCCCCACGTGCCCGGCCACGTTGCCGAGGGTGCGCGAGAAGTCGGGCAGGGTCTCCACGGCCAGGAGCAGGGGCAACAGCTCCATCGGCAGGCCCATGCTCATGAAGATGGGCACGAGGGTGGTGAAGAAGGTCACGGAACTCGCCACCCCGACCGCGGCCAGGCTGACCAGGGCGGCCACGAGGATGCCGGAGAGGACCTGGACCGGGGCCAGCTGGACGCCGTAGAGGTGGGCCACGTAAAGGGCCACCGCCAGGTTTCCCGCCGGGCTGGTGATGCGGAAGAGGGCGACGCCCATGGGCAGGACCAGCCCCCGGACCCTCTCAGGCACGCCCAGGCGCTCGCAGGCCGCCAGCATGACGGGCAGGCAGGCCAGGGAGGACTGGGTCGAGAGCGCCATGGCGCCGACCGGGGTCATGGCGGACCCCAGCGCCCTCGGCGGGATCCGGCCCCCGAACAGGGCGGCGGCCAGGCCAAGGGCTCCGGCCATGAGGCAGATGACCGTGATCACGATCACGTAGTGGCCGAGGAGTCCCACGGCGGCGATCCCGGTCCGTGCGCCGACGGTCAGGGCCAGGAGGAAGACGCCGGCGGGCGCCAGCACCAGCACCCAGCGGACGATCACCATCATGGCCGCCTGGACGCCGTCGAAGACCAGCACCAGCGCCTCGCGACGGCGGTCGTCGAGACGCGAGGCGGCGAGGCCGAAGATCAGGGCGAAGACCACCAGGGAGGCCATGGCGCCCTCCGCCGCCGCCTTGACGGGATTGGCGGGAATGAAGGCCCGGAGCCACTCCGCGAGGGGAGGGGTCTCGGGGATCTGAACCGCGCTCCCGGCCGCGGAGACCCGTAGGGCGGCTGCAGCGTCGGCCGGCGCCGGCCAGGCCGAGAGGAGGGCGGGGACGACGAGGGCCGCCAGGCTGGTGGAGGCCAGGAGCAGCAGGGCGAAGACCCCCAGGGCCCGGCCTGCGAGTCCGCCCCGCCCGGCGGTCTCCGCCGCCCGGGCCATGCCGGTGACCAGGAGGGCGAAGACCAGGGGAATGATGGTCATGCGCAGGGCGTCCAGCCAGACCCCGCCGACGGCCTCGGCCGCCGAGACGATTCCGGCCTCCCCGGGCGCCTGGACGGCGTGAAGCGCCGCCCCGGCGGCGAGGCCCGCGACCAGGCCCATCAGGATCAGGGTGGTGAGGGACGGCGCCTTCACGGCCGGCCCTGCGACCGCGCTGCCTTCTCCGCCAGGCCCGAGACCCCCTCGCGCGCCTCGAGCCGGCGGGCGACCTCATCCGGCGAGACGCCGGCGGCGGCGAGCAGAACCAGCAGGTGATAGAGGACGTCCGCAGCCTCGTCGGCCAGGCCCTCACGGTCCCCGGAGACGGCGGCGACCACGGCCTCCACGGCCTCCTCGCCCAGCTTCCGGGCGGCTCGCGGCGGTCCGTCGTGCAGGAGGCGGGCGGTCCATGAAGATCCGGGGTCGGCGCCGCGCCGGGCCTCGATCACCGCCTCCAGCCTCGCCAGGGCCTCGCCGAGCCGGCTCACCCGGCAGCCCCGGTCCGCCGGACGGCCAGGCCCGCCGCCGCCATGGCGTCCTTGACCTCCCGGATGGAGACATCGCCAAAGTGGAAGATCGAGGCGGCGAGGACGGCGTCCGCTCCGCCTTCGGTGACGGCTTCGACCATGTGCCGGGCCTCCCCTGCGCCTCCCGAGGCGATGACCGGAACCTTGACCGCGTTCGTCACCGCCCGCAACAGGCCCAGGTCATAGCCGCCGCGCACTCCGTCCCGGTCCATGGAGGTGAGGAGGATCTCCCCGGCGCCCCGCCGCACCACCTCGGCGGCCCAGCCGGCCGCCTCCAGGCCGGTGTCCCGTCGCCCCCCGTAGGTAAACACCCGCCAGCCGCCTCCGGCCACGGCCCGGGCGTCGACCGCCGCCACCACCGCCTGGGAACCGAAGGCGTCCGCGCAGCGGGAGATCAGGTCGGGGTCCTCGACGGCGGCGGTGTTGATGCTGATCTTGTCGGCGCCGGCCAGGAGCAGGGCGCGGGCGTCCTCGACCGTGCGGACACCCCCGCCCACGGACAGGGGCATGAAGCAGACGTCCGCCGTCCGGGCGACGACGTCCAGGATCGCGCCCCGGCCCTCATGGCTGGCGGTGATGTCGAGGAACATGAGCTCGTCCGCACCGGCCGCGTCGTAGGCCCGGGCCTGCTCGACCGGATCACCGGCATCCCGCAGGGCGACGAAGTTCACGCCCTTCACCACGCGCCCGTCCTTCACGTCCAGGCAGGGGATGACGCGGACCTTCAGCATGGTCAGGCCGAGGCCGCCAGGGCGAGGGCGGGATCGATGGCGCCGTTGTACAGGGCCCGGCCGAGCACCGCGCCGGCCACGGGCGCGCCCCGCCGCGCCTTCAGGCGGATGATGTCCTCCACCGAGGCCAGGCCGCCCGCCGCGATGACCGGGATGGCCACGGCGTCCGCAATGGCCCCGAAGGCCTCGACGTTGAAGCCCATGACGGTGCCGTCCCGGTCGATGTCCGTGATGATCAGGGCGCCGACGCCGGCGTCCTCGAACCGGCGGGCCACGGTGACGGCGTCCAGGTCTGTGCTCTCGGTCCAGCCCTGGGTGGCGACCTTTCCGCCCCGCACGTCGACGCTCACGGCGATCTGCTCCGGCCAGAGTCGGGCCGCCTCGATCACCATCTCGGGGTGGGTCACCGCGACGGTGCCGAGGATGACCCGGGAGACCCCGGCCTCGATCCAGCGCTCGACGTCCTGCAGGCTGCGGATCCCGCCGCCCAGCTGGACGGGGGTGGAGACCGCCTCGAGGATGGCCTCGACGGCCTCGCCGTTGACCGCCCGCCCCTGCACGGCTCCGTTCAGGTCCACCACGTGGATCCAGTGGAAGCCCGCCCCGGCCCAGGCGCGGGCCTGCGCCGCCGGGGAGGTGTTGAAGACCGTCGCCGTGTCGAGGTCGCCATGCAGGACGCGGACGCAGTCGCCGTCCTTCAGGTCAATGGCCGGATAGAGGATCAAGGGCGCCACTCCAGGAAACGCGACAGCAGGGAGAGCCCCGCAGACTGGGATTTCTCGGGGTGGAACTGCACCCCGGCCATGTTGTCCCGCACCACCGCCGCGGGGAAGCGCCCGCCATGGTCCGCCTCGGCGGCGATGTCCGCCGGGTCGTCGGGCCAGAAGGCGAAGGAATGGGTGAAGTACATCGGCGAGCCGCCGATCCCCGCGATCAGGTCGGGACCCCGCGGGTTGACCAGGTCGTTCCAGCCCATGTGAGGGACCTTGGCCGCCGGGTCGCCGGGCCGCAGCCGTCGCACCTCGCCGGGGATCCAGGCCAGACCGGGGGTCTCGCCGAACTCCAGGCCCCGGGACGCCATGAGCTGCATTCCCACGCAGATGCCGAGGAAGGGCCGGCCGCGTGTGCGGACCGCCTCGTCCAGGGCCTCGCGCAGGCCGGGGCGGGCGTCGAGGGCCGACATGCAGGCGGCGAAGGCGCCGACTCCGGGCAGGACGATGCGGTCCGCGCCCAGGACCTCCTCCGGGGCGTGGGTGACCCGGACCTCGACCCGGCCTCCGGCGGCCCGGACGAGCGCCTTCTCGGCCGAGCGCAGGTTGCCCGACCCGTAGTCGATCAGGGCGAGGCGGCTCATGCGGTCAGAGGGAGCCCTTGGTGGAGGGCGCCTGGCCGCCGGCGCGCGGGTCGATCTCCACCGCTTCGCGGAGGGCGCGGCCCAGGGCCTTGAACCCGCTCTCGGCGATGTGGTGCGAATTGGCGCCGTAGAAGGTCTCGAGATGCACGCAGGCCCCCGCATTGCTCGCGAAGGCGTGGTGGAACTCCTTGAAGAGCTCGGTGTCCATGTCACCGACCTTCGGGGTCGGGAAGGCCGTCCGCCAGACCAGGTAGGGCCGGTTGGAAAGGTCGATCGCGCAGCGGGTCAGGGTCTCGTCCATCGGGATGACCGCGAGGCCGAACCGGCGGATTCCGCGGAAGTCGCCCAGGGCCTGGCGCACCGCCTGGCCAAGAACGATGCCGACGTCCTCGACCGTGTGGTGGAAGTCGATGTGCAGGTCCCCCTTCGCCTCGACGTCGAGGTCCAGGGCGCCATGGCGGCCCAGGGAGTCCAGCATGTGGTCCAGGAAGCCGATCCCCGTCGCGATCCGGGTCCGTCCCGATCCGTCGAGGTCGACCCGGACCGAGATCTTCGTCTCGCGGGTCTCGCGAACCACCTCGCCCGTGCGCGCCATGGCCTAGAGTCCTTCCTGGTCCGCCAGTTCGCGCAGGGAGACCTGCGGCCGCGGCCCATAGTGAGAGATCACCTCGGCCGCCGCCAGGGCCCCCAGGTGTCCGCAGACCTCCAGGGGGCGGCCCCGGGCGAGGCCGTACATCACGCCGGCTGCGTATTGGTCGCCGGCGCCGGTCGTGTCCACGACTTTTTCCACCGGCCGGGCGGGAATCGAGACCGTCGCCCCATCGGACAGCAGGAGCGAGCCCTTCTCGCTGCGGGTCACGGCGGCCAGGCGCGTGCGCTGGCGAAGGCCGTCGAGCGCCACCGCCAGGTCGTCGGTCTCGAACAGGGCCAGGGCCTCGTCCTCGTTGGCGAAGAGGAGGTCCACCTGGGAGGCGATGAAGCCCAGGAGGGCCGCCCGGTGGCGTTCGACGACGAAGCCGTCCGACAGGGTCAGGGCGATCATCCGGCCGGCGCCGCGGGCCAGTCCCGCGGCCTTGGCGAAGGCGCGGCGGGCAGGCTCTGCGTCGAACAGATAGCCCTCGAGGTAGACGATGCCCGCGCCCTCGATGACCGCCGGGTCGATGTCGTCGTCCGTGAACTCCACCGAGGCGCCCAGGAAGGTGCACATCGTGCGCTGGCCGTCCGGCGTGACGTTCACCAGGCAGCGGGCGGTGGCCGGCCCGGCGTGAAGGGGCCGGCTGGGGAAGTGGGCGCCGATGGCGCGCAGGTCGTGGGCGAAGACCTCGCCCAGCGGGTCACTCGCCACCTTGCCGAGGAAGGCGGTGCGGGCGCCGAGGTTGGCGAGGCCCGCCACCGTGTTGGCCGCGGACCCGCCGGAGGTCTCCACCCCGGGCGACATGCGGGCGTAGAGCTCGCGGCCCCGGGCCTCGTCCACGAGGGTCATGGCCCCGCGGGCCAGGCCTTCGCCGGTGATGAAGGCCTCGTCTGCCGGGGCGATCACGTCGACGATGGCGTTTCCGATGGCGGCGACGTCGAAGAGTACGGTCATGGGGCCTCCCTGGGCCTGGCCAGGCGCGGTCCTGCTACAGGCAAAGGCGGTCTGGAGCAATGCGCCCGCCCGTGGCATCAGGAACCATGTTCCTCCGGAAACGCCGCCCCTTCGCCGGGTTCGCCACCCTTCTCCTGGCCCTTGCCGCCGCGGGCGCCGCCGTGGCGGGGGACTGGCGACCCCTCCCGGATGACCGTCTCCTCGTGATCGACACCAGCCGGGGGCGAATGGTGGTCGCCCTGCAGCCGGAGCTCGCCCCCCGGGCGGTCGAGCGGATCCTGAGGCTGTCCCGGGAGGGCGTCTACGACGGGCTCCTGTTCCACCGGGTGATCCCCGGATTCGTCGCCCAGACCGGGAACCCCGACAACCGCGACGGCGGGGTCTCGGCCCTTCCCGATCTTGATCCCGAATTCACCTTCCGGGTCCCTGAGGGCGCCTTTACACCCGTCCGGCGCTCCGCCGAGGGCGCCGAAGGGTTCATCGGCCTCAGCCCGGTCATGACGGACGGACGTGGGCGTGGCTGGGGCGCCTATTGCGCGGGCGTCGCCGGCATGGGCCGGCAGGAGGGCATCCGCACGGCCAACTCCGAGATCTTCTTCATGTTCGCGCCCGCGCGGCGCCTCGACCACGACTACACCGTCTGGGGCCGGCTGGCGCACGGCGCCGGGGTCCTGTCGGCCATCACCGCGGGAGAGCCCCCGGCCAACCCGGACCGGATGATCCGGGTGCGTCCGTCGTCCGATCTGCCCGAGGCCGAGCGCCCGCGCCTGGAGATGATGGACCCGGCCGGCCCGGCCTTCGCGCGCCGGATCGCGGAAGCGCGCCGCGCCCGGGGCGCTGACCTGGGGCTCTGTGACCTCGAGGTTCCTGTCCGGTCCCGCCCCTGACGGGTCCGGGTCCTAGCGGGCCTTCTCCGGCGACGCGCAGAGGTCCGCGACGGGGCACTCCGCGCACTTCGGACGCCGGGCGATGCAGACATAGCGGCCGTGCAGGATGAGCCAGTGGTGCGCCCGGGTCCGCCAGGGGTCCGGGATCACGGTCATGAGTTCGTGCTCGACCTGGTCCGGGGTCTTGCCCCTGGCGAGGCCAAGCCGGTGCGCAACCCTGAAGACATGGGTGTCCACGGCGATCGCGGGTTCGACGCCCAGCTCGTTCAGGACGACGCTGGCGGTCTTGCGGCCGACACCGGGCAGGGCCTGAAGCGCTTCCCGGTCCAGCGGGACCTCTCCGCCGTGCTGCTCGACCAGGATCCGGGCGGCGGCGACCAGGTTCTTCGCCTTGGTGCGGAAGAGGCCGATCGAGGCGATGTAGGGAACGATCCCGTCCTCGCCGAGGGCCAGCATCTTCGCGGGCGTGTCGGCCACGGCGAACAGGCGGGCGGTCGCCTTGTTGACGGACACATCCGTGGCCTGGGCCGAGAGGGCCACGGCGGCCACCAGGGTGTAGGGGCTGGAATAGACCAGCTCCGTGCGCGGGTCCGCCTCCGCCGACTCGAACCGCTCGAACAGGGTCGCGATGCGGGCGCGCTCGGCGGGGGAGGGCCGACGGCCGGCCCGGCGTCTGGGTGTCTTCGCCATGCCCGATCATCCCCGGCCGGCGACCCCGGGGCAAGGCTTGCAGAACGCTTAGTTCTAAGCTAGTTGGTTGAGACCTAAGCAGGAGCGCCGTCATGCCAACCCGCCGCCACGTCCTCGAGCTTCTCGCCGCCGCCCCGGTCGCCGCGGCCGGCGGCTGCGCCGGGACTCCTCCTGGGCCCGATCCCTACGCGGCCTGGCGGAACCCCGGCCAGGGAGACGCCGACCCGCGGCGCTTCGTCCTGGCGCACGGCCTCCTGGCCCCAAATCCCCATAACCGCCAGCCCTGGCGGGTGCGGCTGGAGGGCGCCGACGCCCTGTCCCTCTCCGTCGACCGGGCGCGGCTGCTTCCGGAGACGGACCCCTTCGGGCGCCAGATCATCATCGGCTGCGGCGCCTTCCTGGAGCTCACGGCCCTCGCGGCCCCGCGGCTCGGGCTGTCGGCCGAGATCACGGCCTGGCCCGAAGGCGCCCCGGGCCTGCAGCTGGATGACCGTCCTTTCGCCAGGGTGGTCCTGCGGCCCGACCCGGGCGCGAAGGCCGGGCCGCTCTTCGACCAGATCGTCCGGCGACGAACCGAGAAGACGCCCTTCCTTGAAGACCGCCCCGCCGACGCCGCAGTCCAGGCCATCCTCGCCGCGGCGTCAGGGCCGGGCGTCAAGCCCGGCGAGACCCGCGACCCCATCCTCCGGGACCGCCTTGTGGACCTGTGCTGGACGGGCTGGGAGATCGAGACCCGTACGCCGCGGACGCACATGGAATCCGTCCGGCTGATGCGCATCGGACGGGCGGAGGTGGCCCGGAACCCCGATGGAATCGCCCTCGCCGGCGGCATGATGGAGGTCCTTGCGCGGACCGGGGTGATGACCCGCGAGGCCCTGGCGGACCCGGACTCCACGGCCAGCCGCTCCGGTTTGGACATGTACCGCAAGATGATCCGGGCCACTCCTGGCTTCTTCTGGATCCGGACGGATTCGGGTGACCGGCAGGCCCAGCTGGCCGCCGGGCGGGCCTACGCCCGGGCCCAGCTCGCCGCTTCGGCCCAGGGGCTCGCCCTGCATCCCTGGAGCATGGCCCTCCAGGAGTTCCCGGAGATGGAGGGGCCCTACAGGGAGGTCCAGGCCCTCCTGGGCGCGCGACCGGACGCGCCTGTCCAGATGCTGGTCAGGATGGGGGCGACCGGGAAACCATCGGGCCCTTCACCCCGCCGGAGGCTTGACGACCTGATGGTCGCGTGAGCACGACGGGCGAATGGCCGCCCGCGACCCCGACCTGATCGCCTTCTTCACAGACATCTCGATCATCGAGCAGCTTGTGCGGACGCTGATTGAAAGGCGTCTTCCCGCAGGCCTGTCCATGGCGGGCTTCAGTCTCATCAACCACATGGCCAGGACCGGCCAGGAGACCGCCTCCCCAGCCGCCCTGGCCCGGGCCCTTCAGGTCACCCGCGGCGCCGTTACCGGCGTCCTGCACAAGCTGTCCGACGAGGGCTTCGTCACCCTGGAGCCCGATCCCTCGGATGGGCGCGGCAAGAAGGTCCGGGTCACGCCCGCCGGCCAGACGGCCCGGGAGGCCGCCCTCGCCGGAATGGCCCCCCTGGTCACGGAGCTTGAGGCGCGGATGGACCTTGTCGCCATTCGCCAGGCCCATCCGGTGCTCCGAGGGATCCGCGAGGACCTCGACCGCCACCGGGAGCCATGATGGCCTCAGCGGTTGCCGTTGGCCGGCAATCCCGTTAACAGCCCCCCGACGCCCTGTCGGTGGCGCCCCAGAGCCCGCTCGGATGACCACGCCCTCCCGGCATCCCGTCGCCTTCGACTTCTTCCTCGAGATCTCCGTCATCGACCAGCTGGTCGGCACGGAGATGGAGAGAGTCCTGCCGCCTGGCGTGACCATGGCCAGCTTCGGCCTGCTCAATCACCTGGTCAGCAAGGGCGGGAGCGAGTCCCCGGCCCGCCTGGCCCAGGCCCTCCAGGTCACCAAGGGGGCGGTCACGGCCCTCCTCAAGCGGCTGGAATCCCGCGGCCTCATCGCCCTTTCGCCGGATCCCCGGGACGGACGGGCGAAGGTCGTCTCGCTCACCCCGGAAGGGCGGCGGAGCCGGGACGCGGCGGTCGCGGCGCTCGATCCCCTGCTCGAGACCTTCCTGGCCGCCTTCCCCGAGCCCGACCTGGCCGGCGCCCTGCCCCTTCTCAGGCGGGTCCGCCTGGACCTGAATCGCCGCCGCCACGGCGGCTGAGGGACTTCCCCGCAGGCCCGCGCCGGGCTAGGTGATCAGGCGATGAACGATCTTGAGATCCTGAATGTCGAGATCCGCCCGCACCGGTCCCTCTCGGACCGGGGCTTCATCATCCTCATCTCCATCATCACCGCGATCAACTGCGCCACGGCGGCAGTCTTCCTGGCCATGGGCGCGACCCTGGTGCCCCTCTTCCTGGGCCTCGACGTCCTGGCGGTCGTCGTGGCCTTCGCCGTCAGCTTCGCCTCTGCCCGACGCATCGAGCGGGTGGTGGTCACCGAGAGCCGGGTCCGGCTGATCGAGGAGACCCCGCACCGCCGGGTCGTGGTCTGGGAGAGCCCCACCGCCTTCACCCGCCTGTCTTCCGAGGCCGAGGAGGACCGCGTCATCGACCTGCGCCTCACCGTTTCGGGGCGCGAGGCACCGGTCGGGCGAGCCCTGGGCCCAAAGGCCCGCGAGGAGCTGATGCGGACCCTGGACGCCGCGCTCCAGCAGGCCCGCCGCCCCCGGACCCTGGCCTGGTGACCTCGGCGCCGCCCTTCAGCGACGACGAGGTGGAGCGATATGCCCGCCACCTGGTGCTGCGGGAGATCGGGGGGCCAGGACAGCAGAAGCTGCGGGCGGCCCGGGTCCTGATGGTCGGGATGGGCGGCCTGGGCGCTCCCGCCAGCCTCTATCTCGCCGCCGCCGGCGTCGGCGGCCTGGTGATCGCAGACCCCGACCGGGTGGAGACCTCGAACCTCCAGAGGCAGGTTCTGTTCACCTCGTCCGACCGCGGCCGGTCGAAGGTGGACGCCGGGCTGCGGCGGCTGACAGACCTCAACCCCCATGTGGAGACCCAGGCCCTGCAGCTGGCGGTGGGCGCACACAACGCCCGGGACCTCATCGACGGCTTCGACCTGGTCCTCGACGGTACGGACGACTTCGCCACCCGGCTGGCGGTGAGCGACGCCTGCGTGGCGACCGGAACCCCCCTGGTCTCAGGGGCCATCGGCCGCTGGACCGGGCAGGTGGCGGTGTTCGCCGGCCGCCCCTGCTACCGCTGCCTGGTGCCGGAGATCCCGCCCGACGCCGAGACCTGCCAGGCCGTGGGCGTGGTGGGCGCCCTGGCCGGGGTGATCGGGGCGATGATGGCGCTGGAAGCCGTCAAGCACATCACCGGCGCCGGTGAGACCCTGGCGGGCCGCCTGCTCGTCTACGACGCCCTGGCCGCGGTGACCCGAACCGTGCGGGTCGCACCAGACCCCCACTGCCCTTCCTGCGGCGGCGATCAGACCGGCGGCGTGTAACCGACCTGGGCGCCAGGCCCGAGAGGCCAGTCGAAGACCACCCAAAGCCCCGTCATCAGGGCGCCGGCCGCCATGAAGGCCAGGGCGTAGGGAAGCATGAGGGCCAGGAGCGAGCCCACGCCGATGGAGGCGTCCCATCGGCGACAGAAGCCGAGGATCAATGGGAAGTAGGCCATCAGGGGCGTCATGATGTTGGTGAAGCTGTCGCCCATCCGGTAGGCCGCCGTGGTCATCTCCGGGCTGATGCCCAGCAGCATGAACATGGGCACCACCACGGGCGCGAGGGCGCTCCACTTGGCTGTGGCCGAGCCGATGAAGAGGTCCAGGCCGGAGGAGAAGCCCAGGACCCCCAGAAGCAGGGCGGGCGCGGGCAGGTCCAGGGTTTCCAGCACGTGGGCCCCGTTGATGGCCGCGATGGGTCCCAGCCGGGACCAGTTGAACATGGCCACGAAGTGGGCGGCGAAGAAGGCGAAGACGAGGTAGGGCGCCATGGCCCGGATTCCCTCGGTCATCATGGAAAAGACCTCCCGGTGCGACCGGATGACCCCGGTCGCGGTCCCGAAGGCCACGCCCGTCGCAAGGAAGAGCACCAGGAATCCCGCGATCAGGGCGGTGTAGAAGGGCTGGAGCGACGCCGGCCCGGCCTTGGTCTCGTCGATCAGGGGCGTGAAGCCCGGCCAGAGGGCGAGGATGGCGAAGCCCCCCGCCACGGCGAGGGCGGCGAGGCCGGCCCTGCGCAGGCCCCGTCGCTCGGCCTCGGTGGGCGCCGACCGGGCCAGCTCCGCGGTGAGGTCGGCGTCGGGCTCGCCGCCCCAGGGTCCGAGGCGGGGCTCGATGATCCGGTCGGTGACAAACCAGATCAGCGGGGTGAAGACCCCCACGATGGCCAGGATGAACCACCAGTTCCCCAGGGGGTTGAGGGTCCAGGCCGGATCGATGATGCGCGCCGCCTCCTGGGTGAAGCTGAACAGGACGACATCGATCTGGCCGGGCGTGATGTTGCCGGCATAGCCTCCCGACACCGCCGCGAAGGCGGCGGCGAGGCCCGCCAGGGGGTGGCGTCCGACGGCGGCGTAGAGCAGGGCGGCCAGCGGAATGAAGACCAGGTAGGCCGCGTCCGAGGCATGGTGCGAGACCATGCCGATCAGGGCCACCAACGGGGTCAGCCACCGGCGGTCTGCGCCCCGGAGGCTGGCCCGGATCAGGGCGCTGAAGAAGCCGGAGCGTTCGGCGACGGCGGCGCCGTACATCACGGTCAGCACCACGCCGAGGGGGGCGAACCCCGTCAGGGTCCTGGCCGTCTCGGTGAACAGCCGCTCCAGGTTGTCCTCGGACAGGAGGCTCTCGGCCTGGAACACCACTCGCCCGCCTTCCAGTTCGCCCCAGGTCGGGGGAGTCTCGCCGCGGAAGGGCAGGGAGGCCGTCCAGCCGAGGGCCGCCCCGATCGTCGACAGGATGAAGAGTCCGCCGATCAGCCAGACGAAGATCATCACCGGTTCCGGGAGACGGTTTCCGATGCGCTCGACCAGGTCCAGCAGGGAGCGCCGGGGCGCGGGCGGGAGGGCGTCAGGGGCGGCCAAGGGGGAGACTCCGGTCCTTCGGTCAGGAGCGGACGTCGCCCCGACTCCCGCACTTAGGCGCGATGGCCGGCGGTTCAACCCGGCCGGGTCTCAGAGCATGGAGGGCAGGACGCGGTCCGGCGGGCGGTGGCCGTCCATCCAGGTGCGGATGTTGATGATGACCTTTTCGCCCATCTCGGTCCGGGCCTCGACCGTGGCCGAACCCAGGTGCGGGAGGAGGACGGCGTTGGGCAGGCCCAGAAGCTTGGGATTCACCGCCGGCTCGAACTCGAAGACGTCGAGGCCCGCCCCGGCGATCCCGCTGGCGGCCAGGAGGTCGGCCAGGGCGGATTCGTCGATGATCTCGCCGCGGGCGGTGTTCACCAGGATGGCGTGGGCCGGCATCAGCTTCAGCCGGCGGGCCGAGAGGAGATGGTATGTGGCCGGGGTGTGGGGGCAGTTGACCGAGATGATGTCCATCCGGGCCAGCATCTGGTCGAGGCTCTCCCAGTACGTGGCCTCGAGCTCCTCTGCGATGCGGGGGCTGACCGGCGCCCGGTTGTGGTAGTGGATCTGCATGCCGAAAGCGCGGGCCCTGCGGGCCACCGCCTGGCCGATCCGGCCCATGCCAATGATGCCCAGCCGCTTGCCGGACAGCCGCCGCCCCATCATCCAGGTCGGCGCCCAGCCCTTGAACTCTCCCGCCTCGATGGACCGGGCGCCTTCCACGATCCGGCGCGAGACGGCCATCATGAGGGCCAGGGTCAGGTCTGCCGTGTCCTCGGTCAGCACACCCGGGGTGTTGGTGACGGTCACCCCCCGGGCCGCCGCCGCGGCCACGTCGATATGGTCCACGCCGGCCCCGAAGTTGGCGATCAGCTTCAGCCGGTCACCCGCCGCCTCGATGACGCCGGCGTCGATCCGGTCGGTGATCGTCGGTGCGAGCACGTCGCACCGGCCCACGGCGTCGACCAGGGCCTCGCGGCTCATGGGGGTGTCGGACAGGTTGAGCTCGGTGTCGAACAGTTCGCGGAGCCGGGTTTCCACGGCGTCCGGAAGCCGGCGGGTCACGATCACTTTCGGCTTGCGCGTCGGCATCAGCGGCTGGGTCCCGAATTTCAGCTTCCGGCGAAACGGCGCACTGGCGCCTTCGTCGCCGAACCTCTAGCAAAGAGGGCATGAACGGCCAAGGTGAGCCTTCCCGGCGCAGACGCCGCGCCCCCGTCGCGATCCTCCTGGCGGCGGCCTTCGTCCTGTCGCCCCTCGGGGCCGCCGTGGACGCCGCCGACGCCCGCCGCACCCCCTCGGGCCTGCCGGTGCCGCGCTACGTGACGCTGAAGTTCGGCTCGGTGAACGCCCGCTCCGGACCCGGCGACGACTATTCCGCCCTCTGGGTCTACAAGGTCCGGGGCCTTCCCGTTCAGGTGATCGCGGAATCCTCGGAATGGCGGCGGATCTGCGACCCGGACCGGGGCGTCGCCTGGGTCCACATGCGCACCACCGACGGCCGGCGGAACGTGATGCGGGCGGCGCCTTCGGCGCTTCCCGTCCAGTCGGGGCCCCGCGCCGAAGCCCGCACGGTCGCCCTGCTCCAGCCCCGCGCCCTGGCCGCCCTGCAGCGCTGCGAGTCCGGCTGGTGCCGGATCAAGGCTGACGGGGTCACCGGCTGGGTCCGGGCCGCCGGCGTCTGGGGGGTGGACGACCGGCCCCAGTGCGCCCCGCCTCCGCCCCCGGCCCGTTGAGCGACCTGTCCGGCTCTGATAGACCGGGTCTTCATCGCTTGGCGACCGCGTCGCCGGGCGACCCCGTTGAAGTGACCCGCGGAAGGGCGAGCCATGATTCCCGGCGCCAAGGCCAAGGACCATTATTCCCGAGAGGAGCTCCTGGCCTGCGGTCGGGGCGAGATGTTCGGGCCGGGCAACGCCCAGCTGCCGGTCCCGCCGATGCTGATGTTCGACCGCATCACGAGGATCGCCGACGCGGGCGGCGCCTATGGCAAGGGCCAGGTCATCGCCGAGCTGGATATCCGGCCGGACCTCTGGTTCTTCGACTGCCACTTCATCAATGACCCGGTGATGCCGGGCTGCCTGGGCCTCGACGCCATGTGGCAGCTGGTCGGCTACTTCCTTGGCTGGTCGGGCGCCCCCGGAAAGGGCCGGGCGCTGGGCGTGGGCGAGGTCCGCTTCACCGGCCAGGTCACCCCGAAGGTCCGCCAGGTCGTCTACCGCATCGACCTCAAGCGCGTGATCATGCGCAAGCTGGTGCTGGGGATCGGCGATGGCGTCATGGAAGCGGACGGCAAGGTCATCTACGAGGCCAAGGATCTGAGGGTCGGCCTGTACGATCCCAAGGACCTGGTCTGACACTCGCGTATCTAGGGGAACAGGGCATGCGGCGCGTCGTCGTCACCGGCATGGGCATCGTCTCATCCATCGGAAACTCGCTGGACGACGTGCGGGCCTCCCTCCGCGACGCCCGTTCCGGGATCGTCTCCGCCCCGGAGTACGCCGAGCTGGGCTTCCGCTGCCAGGTGCACGCCGCGCCCGACATCGACTGGGAGGCCGCCGTCGACCGGCGGGCCGCCCGCTTCCTCGCCCAGGGCACGGCCTTCGGCCACATCGCCATGGAACAGGCCATCGCCGATTCCGGCCTGACCGAGGCCGAGGTCTCCCACGAGATGACCGGCCTGATCGTCGGCTCGGGCGGGCCCTCGACCAAGGCGATCATCGAGTCCGCCGCCACGGCGCGGGAGAAGGGCCCCAAGCGCGTCGGACCCTTCGCCGTCCCCAAGGCCATGAGCTCGGGCGTCTCCGCCGTGCTTTCCACCTGGTTCAAGATCCGCGGGATCAACTATTCGATCTCGTCGGCCTGCGCGACGTCGACCCACTGCATCGGCGCCGCCTACGAGCAGATCGCCATGGGCAACCAGGACGTGGTCTTCGCCGGCGGCGCCGAGGAGCTGCACTGGACCCTGTCGGTCCTGTTCGACGCCATGGGCGCCATGAGCTCGAACTTCAATGACCGCCCCGCAGTGGCCAGCCGGGCCTACGACGTGGCGCGCGACGGGTTCGTCATCGCCGGCGGCGCCGGCATCCTGGTCCTCGAGGACCTCGACCGCGCCCGGGCGCGCGGGGCCAGGATCTACGGCGAGATCGTCGGTTACGCCGCCAACTCCGACGGCTTCGACATGGTCGCCCCCTCGGGCGAGGGGGCCGTGCGCTGCATGCGCCTGGCCCTGTCCCGCGCCGGCGGCCGGCGGGTCGACTACCTGAACCCGCACGGCACCTCGACGCCGGTCGGCGACATCAAGGAGATGGAGGCGGTCCGCGAGGTCTTCGGGGACAAGGCGCCGGCCATCTCGTCCACCAAGTCCCTGACCGGGCACAGCCTTGGGGCCGCCGGCGCCCAGGAGGCGATCTATTCCCTGCTCATGCTCAACTCCGGCTTCCTGGCCGAGAGCGCCCACATCGAGACCCTGGACCCGGCCTTCGAGGGCCTGCCCATCCTGCGGCGCCGCGAGGACCGCCAGGTGGAGACGGTCATGTCCAACAGCTTCGGGTTCGGCGGCACCAACGGGTGCCTGGTGATGTCCAGGGTCTGAAGGGGCGGGGACGACCCCCGCCAGCGCAATTCGGGAGACGCGAAGTGGCCGACGAGTACAACATGCCTGCGGGCGAGCTCATGAAGGGCAAGCGCGGGATCATCACCGGGGTGGCCAACCACCAGTCCATCGCCTGGGGCATCGCCAGCCAGCTGGCCGCCCA
>CAIMLY010000094.1 GCA_903842425.1 uncultured Alphaproteobacteria bacterium
GGCTGGTTCAAGCTCTTCACAGATGACGCCGTATTCTTGGTAGGCCTGCCCGGGATGACACCCGTGGAGCAGACGGGCGATGCCTTCCGCAGTTTCTGGCGCACGCGCTTTGGCGAATTCGAACGCAGCGGAAATCGACGCAAACACCTGATCTCCAACATCCTGTTCGTGGAACAGACAGACTCCACGGCCCACGCCGTCATCAGCGGGCTGATCACCAACGCCAAGGATGGAAAGACATTCACGGTCGTCTCGGGGGTCGACTACGAAGGCTGGTTCGTGAAACAGGGTGGCGTTTGGCGAATCAAGCGCTGGAACGACCTGCCCGACGTGAACTTCGAGTCAGGGCAGTAGGCACGCCTAGATCGCCGATCCGGGGGGCGTGCACGGCCCCTGGCGGCCTCCAACGCCCGGCTGCGGAGACCCAGGGCGGCGAACAGGCGGATCATTACGCCAAGCCTGCCGTCGGTGCTGTCTTGCACAAGACGATTAAGGTCACGATATTCCTGCCTGCGCCCGCTCCGGGCGCTTGGGAGAGGACCTTCGTTCGATGAGCGACTTCAATCGCGGAGCGGCCCGTCCGGTGATCGTGGACCGCGCCGACATGGCCGTGGACGCCGGCCTGCGCCAGTTCATGCTGGGCGTCTACAACAAGGTGGCCCTGGGGCTGGTGGTCTCGGGCGCGATGGCCTGGCTGACCGGCATGTTCGCCCCCGTGCGGGACCTGATGTACATCGTCTCGGCCGACGGTCGCATGGCCGGGATGACGCCCCTGGGCTGGATCGTCGCCTTTGCGCCGATGGCCATCATCCTGTTCACCAGCTTCGGCCGGGGCGGCCAGACGCCGCGCGGCGCGGCGATCGCCTACTGGAGCATCGTGGTCCTGATGGGCGCCTCCCTCGGCGTCCTGACCCTGATCTACACCGGCCAGGCCCTGGCCCAGACCTTCCTGATCACCGCCGCGGCCTTCGCCGGCCTGTCCCTGTTCGGCTACGCCACCAAGCGCGACCTGTCAGGCATGGGCAGCTTCCTGCTCGTCGGCCTGATCGGCCTGGTGCTGGCCTCGCTGGTGAACATCTTCCTGAAGCTGCCGATGATGAGCTTTGTCATCAGCATCCTTGGCGTCTTCATCTTCGCCGGCCTGATCGCCTTCGACACCCAGCGCCTGAAGCTGATGTACTACGACCTTGGCGGCGACCAGGCCTCCACGGCCGTGGCCACCAACTATGGGGCGCTGAGCCTGTACCTGAACTTCATAAACCTCTTCCAGTTCCTGCTCAGCCTGCTGGGCGATCGCCGCTAGCTGCGGGAGCGTTCCGGAACCGGGCCCCGGCGGGCGACCGCCGGGGCCTTTTTCGTGCGCCCGGCCTTGGGGGGCCTCAGTCCACCACCCGGAAGCGGCGGGAGTCGAAGACCGTCAGGACCTGGGCCAGGTCGTGCCCGCGCTTGAGGACCATGCCGCCCTCGCCGATCACCGCCCAGGCGCCCTGCCGGCGGGCCAGGGCGGGCCGCTTCTCGATCCGGTAGGCGGGGGCCTCGGAGGCCCTGCGGAAGACCGAGAAGACGCAGGCGTCGGGCAGGGGGTCGATGGCGTAGTCCTTCCACTCGCCGGCGGCGACCATGCGGCCATAGAGGTTCAGGATGCGGACGAACTCCGCGCGCTCGAAGAAGACTCGGCCCGCCGGGCCGCTCGTCGGGAAGGGATCCGCCGCCATGCCTGCAGGTTAGCGCCAGGTCGCCGCCGGGGGCAATCGCCGCGAAAAGACCTTAATCCGGACGCGACCCCGCCCTATAGGCCGTCGATTGTCCTCCTGTCGGCTGGCCGGACCTGTTTCCCGGGTACTGAACAGCCCCCCCCGCCCCCGCCCGGGGCCAGGCGGCCGGGCCAGCCGACACCCCCCCACAGCCCCAGTCTCCTCCCGCAGGCCCGGAAGGCCGGCGCCCTCAGGCGGGCGGGCGGCTGCGCCCCATGGCGAGGATCCCGCCGCCCCGCGGGGACTGGACGATGACCACCGTGACAAGGCCGGCTTCCGTCGCCTCCGGCAGGGCCCAGGTCAGACCGCGCCCGCGCCAGGTTCCCAGGCGCCGCAGTTCCCGCACGGCGTTGACCGCCACCACCACCTGCCCGCGGTTGTCCCCCCGGCGGACCTGGACGCTCCGGGGGCGGGGGTCATAGCGGACCATCCAGACTTCCGCCCCGCCCTGCGGGGCCTTGCCTGCCGCAACGCTGGCCCGCGTCCCGGTGAGGCTGACCCGGGGCCCGGCGGGCGTCTGCACGGCGCGGGCGATCAGGGCGTCCAGGCGCTCGGCGTCGAGGGCCCCGCCCTGGCCTCGCCCGCCGACCACCGCCTGGGGCGTATAGGGCTCTCCCAGGCCGAACCGGGACACATAGGCCTTCTGGCGGGCGACGAACTCCGGACGGGCCAGGGTGTCGGTCCAGCCGAGGTAGTCCCAGTAGTCGACGCTGAAGGTCAGGGGCAGGACGTCGCGGCGGGCGGCGAGGGTCTCCATGACCTCTCCGGCGCCCGTGCAGGAGGCGCAGCCCTGCGCCGTGTAGAGTTCGACGATCACGGGGGGCCGCGGCGCCGCCGGCGCCGCGGAGGGCGCCAGCATCAACAGACAGGCGATCAGGGCTCCACGCATCGGCCCGCACATAATCCCAGTTGTCCGGCGCGGTCGATCAAGAAGGCGTGAAGCGGACCCGCCACACCCCCTCAGGGGGGATGCGGCGGCCCGGATCAGCCCTGGGCGTCGCGCGCCAGGTTCCGAAGAACGTAGTTCAGCACCCCGCCGTTGCGGAAGTACTCAAGCTCGGTCGGCGTATCGATCCGGCAGCGCACCGGGAAGCGGGCGATGCGGCCGTCGCCGGCCCGGTAGAGCTCCACCGTCAGCTGGCGGCGGGGCGACAGCTCGGACAGGCCGCGGATCGAGACGATCTCCTCGCCGGTGAGGTTCAGCTTCTGCCAGCCGTCCTGGATGAACTGCAGGGGCAGGACGCCCATGCCGACCAGGTTGGAGCGGTGGATGCGCTCGAAGCTCTCGGCGATCACCGCCCGGACGCCCAGGAGCTTGGTGCCCTTGGCCGCCCAGTCGCGGGACGAGCCCGTGCCGTACTCCTTGCCGGCGAAGATCACCATCGGCCGGCCCTCGGCCTGGTAGCGCATGGCCGCGTCGTAGATGGCCATGGTGTCGCCGGACGGGAAGTGACGGGTGACGCCGCCCTCGATCTCCGGGGTGATCTTGTTGCGGATGCGGATGTTGGCGAAGGTGCCCCGCATCATCACCTCGTGGTTCCCGCGGCGGGCGCCGTAGGAGTTGAACTCGGTGGTCGGGACCTGGCGCTCGCGCAGGTAGACGCCGGCGGGAGAGCTGGCCTTGATCGAGCCGGCCGGAGAGATGTGGTCGGTGGTGATCGAGTCGCCGAACACGCCCAGGATCCGCGCCTCGATCACGTCGGTGACCGGCTCGGGCTCCATCTTCATGTCCTGGAAGTAGGGCGGGTTCTGGACGTAGGTCGAGCCCACGTCCCAGGCGTAGGTCTGGCCGCCGGCCACCTTGATGCCCTGCCAGTTCTTGTCGCCCTTGAAGACGTCGGAATAGCGGGTGGCGAACATCTTCTCGGTGACGTGCTTGCGCTGCAGCTCGGCCACCTCGGCCGAGGTCGGCCAGATGTCCTTCAGGTAGACCGGCTTGCCGTCCTTGCCTTCGCCGATCGGGTCGTTGGCCAGGTCGATCAGCATGTTGCCGGCCAGGGCGTAGGCCACCACCAGGGGCGGCGAGGCCAGGTAGTTGGCCCGGGTGTCCGGATTGACCCGGCCTTCGAAGTTGCGGTTCCCCGACAGGACCGAGCAGGCCACCAGGTCGGTAGACTGGATGGTCTCGGAGATGGCCTCGGGCAGGGGACCGGAATTGCCGATGCAGGTGGTGCAGCCATAGCCGACCAGGTTGAAGCCCAGGGCGTCCAGGCTCTTCGTCAGGCCGGCGGACTTGAGGTAGTCCGTGACCACCTGGCTGCCGGGGGCGAGGGAGGTCTTCACCCAGGGCTTCACCTTCAGGCCCTTCTCCACCGCCTTCTTGGCCACGAGGCCGGCGGCGATCAGGACGCTGGGGTTGGAGGTGTTGGTGCACGAGGTGATGGCGGCGATCACGACGTCGCCGTCGCCCAGGTCGTAGGACTCGCCCTTGACGGCGGCGCGCGGGGCGCCGGGCTCACGGCCGAACTCCTTGCCGAGGGCGGCGCGGAACTCGGAGGCGGCGTCGCTGAGCAGGACCCGGTCCTGGGGCCGCTTCGGGCCGGCCAGGGAGGGCAGGACGGAGCCGAGGTCGAGCTCGAGGGTGTCGGTGAAGACCGGCTCCGCGTCGCCGGGCTCGGACCACAGGCCCTGGGCCTTGGCGTAGGCCTCGACCAGGTCGACCCGGGCCGGGTCGCGGCCGGTGGCGCGCAGGTAGTCGACCGTGGCCTTGGTGACCGGGAAGAAGCCGCAGGTCGCGCCATACTCAGGCGCCATGTTGGCGATGGTCGCCTGGTCCTCGAGGGTCAGGCCGGCGAGGCCCGGGCCGAAGAACTCGACGAACTTGCCGACGACGCCCTTCTTGCGGAGCATCTGGGTGACGGTCAGCACCAGGTCGGTGGCCGTGGCGCCCTCGGGCATGTCGCCGGTCAGGCGGAAGCCGATGACCTCGGGGATCAGCATGGGGATGGGCTGGCCCAGCATGGCCGCCTCGGCCTCGATGCCGCCGACGCCCCATCCCAGCACGGCCAGGCCGTTGATCATGGTGGTGTGGGAATCGGTGCCGACGACCGTGTCGGGATAGGCCAGGGCCGCGCCGTCCTCGTCGCCGGTCCAGACGGTCTGGGCCAGGTACTCCAGGTTCACCTGGTGGCAGATGCCGGTGCCGGGGGGCACCACGCGGAAGTTGTTGAAGGCCGACGACCCCCAGCGGAGGAAGCGGTAGCGCTCGATGTTGCGCTCGTACTCGCGCTCGACGTTCTCGCCAAAGGCCTTGGCGGTCCCGAAGTTGTCCACCATCACCGAGTGGTCGATGACCAGGTCGACGGGGTTGAGCGGGTTGATCTTCTCGGGGTCGGCGCCGAGCTTGGTCATGGCGTCGCGCATGGCGGCCAGGTCGACCACCGCCGGCACGCCGGTGAAGTCCTGCATCAGGACCCGGGCGGGGCGGAAGCTGATCTCGTGCTCCACGGACCCCTTGTTGTCGAGCCAGGCGGCCAGGGCCTTGAGGTCCTCGGCGCCCACCGTGTCGCCGTCCTCGTTGCGCAGGAGGTTCTCCAGCAGCACCTTCATCGAGGCCGGGAGTCGGGCTACGCCGGCAAGACCGGCTTCCTCGGCGGCCGGAAGGCTGTAGTAAACGTAGGTCTTGTCTCCCACCGTGAGTTCGCGGCGGGTCTTGAGGCTGTCGATTGACGCCATGTCAGGGATCCTTCCTCTGTTCCGGACCGCACACCTATCGAACCGGAGATCGCGCGCCTGCACGGGCGGACACACAGCGTTCGCCCCGGCGCCGCGAACGCCCTCAGGGACGAGTGCGGCCGGGGGCGTCATAGACCTTCGGCGGGGCCGCGTCCATGCGCGCGCCGGGAGGAATTCGTGACCCTGTCCCTCAGCATCGAGGACCTGTCCCTGTCCCGGGGGGGGCGGCGACTGTTTTCGGGGCTGGGCCTCGGCCTGGAGGCGGGGCAGGCCTGCGCCCTTACGGGGGCCAACGGCTCGGGCAAGACCAGCCTGCTGAGGGCCGTGGCGGGTCTTTGCGCCATCGACTCCGGCCGCATTGCGTTCGGAGGCGCCGACCCGGCCGCCGCCCGGGCCTCGGGCCTCCACCTCCTGGGACACCTCGACGGCCTGAAGGCCTCGCGGACCGCCGGCGAGGAACTGGCCTTCTGGACAGGATGGCAGGGCGGGACGACGGCCGCCATGGAGGCCGCGGTCCGCCGGCTCGACCTGCAGCGGCTGCTGGACCTGGAAGTCCGGCGGCTGTCTGCAGGCCAGAGGCGCAGGCTGGCGCTCGCCCGGCTCCTGTCGTCGCCCCGCCCGCTCTGGCTTCTCGACGAGCCCCTCAGCCCCCTCGACGCCCACTGGCGCGCCGAGGCCCTGGAGGTCATGGCCGGGCACCTGGCCGGCGGCGGGCTGATCCTCGCGGCGGTGCATGATCCCCTGCCCGTGGCGGCCCTCGGCCTGGAGATCCTCCCGTGAGCGCCGCCCTGCAGCTGCTTCGCAGGGAGATGGCGATCGCCTGGGGCCGGGGCGGCGGCCTGATGGTCACCGGGGGATTCTTCGCCGGGGCGACCCTGCTCCTGCCCCTCGCCTCGGGGCCCGAGCCCGAGCGGCTGGCCCAGATCGCCCCGGGTGCGACCTGGACGGTCCTGGCCCTCTCGGCCCTCCTCGGCCTCGAGCGCCTGTTCGAGCGCGACTACGAGGACGGGGCCCTGGACCTGATGGCCCACGCCGGCCTGCCCCTCGAGTTCACCTGCGCCCTGAAGTGCCTGGGGCACTGGCTGGCCACCGGGGCGCCCCTGGCCCTCCTGGCGCCCCTGGCGGCCATCGCCCTCGGGGCCTCGCCGGCCCTTGCGCCCCTGCTGGTCGCCTGCGCCCTGGCCGGAGGACTGGCCTTCGCCTTCACTGGAGGAATCGGCGCGGCGCTGAGCCTGGGCGCCCGCCGGGGCGGCCTGCTCACGGCCGTGATCGTGCTTCCCCTGTTCGTGCCGCCGGTGATCTTCGGCGGCGCCGCCCTGGACGCCTTTTCGGCGGGCCTGCCCTGGCGGGCCGGATTCAGCCTCCTGGGCGCCTATGCCGCCGCCGCCGTCGCCCTCGGGCCCCTGGCCATGGCGGCGGCCTGTCGCAACGCCCTGTCCTGACTCCGGCTTGGCCAGCGACGGAAACGGGGTAAAGGCGCGTTCATCCTGCCAAGGGGTGCATCGAAGGAGCACAGACATGACCAGATCCACTTTCGGGATCGCCGGCCTCGCCGCGGCGATCACCCTCGCCGCCGCAGGCGCCGGCTTCGCCCAGTCCCCGCCGCCGCCTCCGGGAAGTCCGCCGCACGGCGGCATGCGGATGATGGAGCTGAAGCGTCCGGATCCGGAGGCCCGCGCCCAGCGCCTGCGTGACATCCTTCAGCTGACCCCCGCCCAGGAGCCGGCGCTGAAGGCCTTCGTCGAGGCCCAGAAGCCGCCGGGACCGCCCGCGTCACACGGAGGGCGCGACAAGGCCCGCACCACGCCCGAGCGGCTGGACCAGCAGAGGGCCCGAATGGTCGAGCGCCTGGCGGCCTTCGACCGCCGCGCCGCGGCCACCCGGACCTTCTACGCCCAGCTGACGCCGTCCCAGAAGAAGGCCTTTGACGCCCTGCCGGCCGAAGGCGGGGAACACCGGGAGATCCGGATCGAACGGCGCATGATGGGCCCGGGCCCCGGTGGCCCGCCCATGGATCACGCCCGGCCGGAATAGCCCGGCGAACCGGCGCGCCGGCGGCTTTCCGTTGCCGCCGGCGCGGACCGGGGCTAAGGGGCGGGGCATGACGCAGGCCCTCGCCTTCCTCTACAACCCGCACCGCTTCATGGCCTTCTCGGCCTGGGCGGCGCCCCTGTTCGGCGCCCTGGCCCTGGGCCTCGCCGCCGCCGGCCTCTGGCTGGGCTTCACGGCCCCCGAGGACTACCAGCAGGGCGACACCGTCCGGATCATGTTCATCCATGTGCCCGCCGCCTGGCTGGGCCTGTTCGTCTATGTCTGCCTGGGCGGGGCGAGCTTCCTGTCTCTGGTCTTCCGTCAGGCCCTGGCCGACGCCGCCGCCCGCGCCGCCGCCCCCATCGGCGCCGTCTTCACCGCCCTGGCCCTGGCGACGGGGTCGCTCTGGGGCAAGCCCATGTGGGGCGCCTGGTGGGTCTGGGACGCGCGCCTGACCAGCGTCCTGGTCCTGTTCCTCTTCTACCTCGCCTACATGGCCCTGCGGGCCGCCATCGACGACGAGGCCAAGGGCGCCCGCGCCGCCGCCATCCTGGCCCTGGTAGGCCTGGTCAACGTGCCCGTGGTGCACTGGTCGGTGGAATGGTGGAACACCCTGCACCAGGGGCGGACGGTGTTCGCCGCCGGCGGCTCCCGCGCGGCGACAGTCTTCCTGGTTCCCCTGCTCCTGATGAGCCTGTCCTACATGTCCGCCTTCGGCGCCCTGTGGCTGGTGCGGATCCGCGGCGAGGTCTGGCGGCGCCGGGCCGCCGCAGCCGAAGCCCGGCTGGCGAGGTGACCCATGCTTGACCTCGATGCCGGCGCCTACGGCGTCTACGTCTGGATGTCCTACGGCCTCAGCGCTGCGGCCCTGGGCGGACTGGTCGTCTCCAGCCTTGCCTTCGCCCGCCGCTGGCGGCGCCGGGCCGAAGCCCTTGAGGCCCGCGCCAGGGAGACCGGGGCGGGGCCGGAGTCCAGGCCATGAGGCGCGTCCTCGCCCTGGCGCCCGTGGCGGTGCTCGTGGCGCTTGGCCTGCTCTTCGCCCTCTTCGGCCTGCGGAACGACCCGCGCTACCTGCCGCGGGCCATGGTCGGCAAGCCGGTCCCGGAAGTGAGCCTTCCCACCCTGGCCGACGGCCTGCCGGACACCCTCGCCGGCCCGGGACAGGGGCCGTACCTGATCAATGTCTTCGCCTCCTGGTGCGCGCCCTGCGAGATCGAGGCCCCGGTCCTGGTGGCCCTGAAGGCCCAGGGGGTCCCGATCGTCGGCGTCGCCTACAAGGACGAACCCGCCAAGACCCGGGCCTTCCTGGCCCGGACCGGGGATCCCTATGCGCGGGTCCTCCTGGACCCCGAGGGCCGGGCCGGAATCGAGCTGGGCGTGTCGGGGGTGCCGGAGACCTACCTGATCGACGGCTCGGGCCGGATTCTCGACAAGATCGCGGCTCCCCTGACCGAGGACGACGCCCGGCGGCTGGCCGGGCGGATCCGCCGTTAACCCTTCCTGAACCCGGCGCAGACAGGTTCGGTCCTCGTTAACCCTGTTTCGAGGCCCTGATGGTCAACGCCCTGCGCACCGGTCCGCCCCCGATGCCGCCCACCCCGCCCAATCGGGCGCCGGACGCGTCGCGCCTGCCGGATCTTGCGCGCAACCTGATGTCGCCCAGCGGCGGCGCGGGCCTCTCGAAGGCGGAGGGATCGAGCCCGGTGCAGGCTGCCGCCTCCATTTCCTCCGCAGCCGTCTCGCGGCCCCAGCCCGAGAGCGACCCGTCCCGCCCGGTCCGGACGCCGCGGCCAGGTTCCCTCCTGGATATCCGGGTCTAGCCGCCAGACTCCGGCGTGGTCTTCGGCCGCGGGGCGCCCTTTTTCTTCTTCTTGCCCTTCGACTTCCCGGCAGGACCCGCGCCGGCGACGAGCCTCCGGAGGTCCTTCAGGAACCGCGCGCGGCGGTCTTCCGGCAGCCGCAGGAGCAGGTCCTCGTCCGCCGCGGCGGCCAGCGGGGCCGCCGCCTCGAGGAGCCCCCGTCCCTCCGCCGTGAGCGTGATCCGGTTCACCCGCGCATCCTTCTCGGAGCGGGTCCGGTCGACCAGACCACGGGCCGCCAGCCGGGCCAGGAGCTCGGCCAGGGTCGAACGGTCCACGCCCGTGCTCGCCACGAGCTGGGTCTGGGTCGAGCCCTCCGCCTCCGCCACGGCGACGAGGATGGCGTACTGGCGCGGTGTCAGCCCATCCGGCCCTGCGCGCCCGGCGTGAAGGTCGGCGGCGAGCTGGACCGCGCGGTGCAGAAGGTGGCTGACAGAGGCCTCGGAGGGCGAGGGTGGGCTCGACACGGGGCTATTCCACCGGTGGAGGCGGCGTCTCCCCGGTCTGCGCGTAGCGCAGGATCAGGGGAGCCTGGGCGAGGCCGAAGGCGATATGGATCAGGCTGGACCCGGGAAACCGGAAGCCAAGCCAGACCGCCTCGGGCTGGGTGCGCCAGATCGCCTCGTTCACGCCGGCCATGACCAGGAAGAAGACCCCATAGCGCAGGGTCAGCTTTCGCCAGCCCTCGTCCGGCATGGGAAGGCTGGAGCCCAGCAGCATCTTCAGGGGATTGCGGCGGATCGCCAGCCCGCCCAGCAGCAGCAGGCCAAAGGCCAGGGAGGTGACGGTGGGCTTCACGTAGACGAAGCGCGGGTCCTTGAAGACCAGGGTCAGCAGGCCAAAGACCAGGGCCAGGACCCCGGCGGCCAGGGGCATGGGGGCGATCCGCCGCTCCAGGATGTAGCCTGTCGCCAGGGCGATGGCCGCCCCAGCCACCAGGCCCCAGCTGGCCAGCACCATGTCGCGGGTGATGACGTAGCCGATGACCAGCCCGAGGGGCCAGCCGAAGTCCACCAGGCTCGAGATCCAGCGGCGCGTCTTTCCGGAGATCTGCGGCATCTCTCAGGCCTCCCCGAGGCCGACGACCGAGCGGGCGAAGGCCCGGGCGTCGAAGGGCTGGAGGTCGTCGATTCCCTCGCCCACCCCGATCAGCTTGATCGGCGAGTCCGAGGCCTGGGCCACGGGCACCAGGACGCCGCCCCGGGCGGTGCCGTCCAGCTTGGTCATGACGATGCCGCTGACCCCCACCTGGTTGCCGAAGATGTTCTCCTGGGCCAGGGCGTTGCGGCCCACCGTGGCGTCCAGGACCAGCAGGGTCTCGTGTGGGGCGTCGGGATCCACCTTCTTGATCACCCGGATGATCTTCAGGAGCTCATCCATCAGGCCCTGCTTGTTCTGCAGCCGGCCGGCCGTGTCGATCAGGAGTACGTCGTAGCCTTCGGCCCGCGCCCTCTCCACGGCGTCGAAGGCCAGGCCCGCCGCATCCGCGCCGGTGGGCCGGCTCATGAAGTCGGCGTTCGCCCGCTCGGCCCAGACCTTGAGCTGCTCCACGGCGGCGGCCCGGAAGGTGTCGCCGGCGGCGACCAGGACCCGGGCCCCGCGGCCCGTCAGGTCGGCGGCGATCTTGCCAAGGGTGGTGGTCTTGCCCGAGCCGTTCACCCCGATGAAGAGCACCACGTAAGGCCGGGGCCCGGACAGGGGCTCGAAGCGGCCTTCGTGTCCGGCCAGCTCGGCGGCGATGGCGTCGGACAGGGCCTCCAGGACCTCGGACTCGTCCACCTCCTTGCCGAACCGGGTCGCGGCGAAGGCCTCGGTGATCCGCGCCGCAGACCTGGGGCCCAGGTCGGCCTCGATCAGCATCTCCTCCAGGGCGTCAAGGCGCGCCTGGTCAAGGGGCTGGCGCGTGAAGGTCGACGCCACCTGCTCGGTCAGGGCGCGGGAGGTCCGGGCGAGGCCCCCGGTAAGCCGCTGGAACCAGCCGGTCTTGGGTTCAGTCATGCCGGACTTCTAGCGGCTGGCCGGCCATGATCCTAGGGGTCGGGGCGGCCAGCAACCGCCGTCCGTCCTGGCCGGCGATCCGGAAGGTCGCGATCTCGCCCGCAGGGACATCGCCTGTGAAGGCGATCTCGGAGAAGTCCTCGGCCCGGGCCAGTCCCGGACGCTCGACCAGGCCGCGGACCTCCCGTCCGACCTGGGCGCCAAGGTGGCCCGCCAGGGCGGCCTCGCCTGCGGCGCGGAGCCGGGCCGCACGATCACGCACCTCGGCCCTGGCGACCGGCGGCATCCGCGCGGCGGGCGTCCCCGGGCGCGGGCTGTAGGGAAAGACGTGCAGGAAGGCGAGGCCAGCCTCGTCCACGAGGTCGAGGGTGTTCCGGAACATGGCCTCGGTCTCGGTGGGGAAGCCGGCGATCAGGTCCGCGCCGAAGGCGACGTCCGGACGCACGGCGCGCACGTCCGCGATCAGCTTCAGGGCGTCCGTCCGGCTGTGTCGCCGCTTCATGCGCTTGAGGATCATGTCGTCCCCGGCCTGCAGGGACAGGTGCAGGTGGGGCATGAGCCGCGGCTCCCCGGCCAGCAGGGCCATGAGGTCGGGATCGATCTCGGCGGCGTCGATGGACGACAGGCGCAGGCGCGGCAGGTCGGGGACCAGGCGCAGGATCCGGCCTGTCAGCTGGCCAAGGGTCGGCGCGCCGGGAAGGTCGGCCCCCCAGCTGGTGACGTCGACCCCGGTCAGCACCACCTCACGGCAGCCCTCGGCGACCAGGCGGCGGACCTGCTCCACCACCTCGCCGGCCGGGACCGAGCGGGAGTTTCCCCGGCCGAAGGGGATGACGCAGAACGTGCAGCGGTGATCGCAGCCGTTCTGGACCTCGACATAGGCCCGGGCGCGGTCGCGCACCCCGGCGATGAGGTGACCGGCGGTCTCGCGCACGCTCATGATGTCGTTGACCCGCACCCGCGGCCCCTCGGCCTGGGGCGAGAGGACGCCGGGGCGGGCCTTGTCGGCATTGCCCAGGACCAGGTCGACCTCGGGCATGGCGGCGAAGGTCCCGGGCTCGATCTGGGCGGCGCAGCCCGTGACGATGAGGCGGGCGCCGGGATTCTCGCGGCGCGCCTTGCGGATGGCCTGGCGGGCCTGGCGCACCGCCTCCCCCGTGACGGCGCAGGTGTTGAAGACCACGGCGTCGGTCACGCCGTCCTCGACGGCCCGGGCGCGGATGACCTCGCTCTCATAGGCGTTGAGGCGACAGCCGAAGGTGACCACCCGGACTTCGGAACCGCTCATGGAAGCTGGCCCTCGAACTCGACCTCGACATCGCCGGTCATGAGGACATGGCCGTCGGCGCGCCAGGCGATCTCCAGGTCGCCGCCGTCCAGCTCCAGCCGCGCGGCGGGATCGACAAGCCCCCTGCGCACCCCGGCGACCAGGGCGGCGCAGGCGCCGGAGCCGCACGCCCGGGTCAGGCCCGCCGCCCGCTCCCAGACCCGCAGGCGGACATGGGTCCGGCTGCGGACCTCGGCGAACCCCACGTTCACCCGTTCAGGGAAGAGGGCGCTGGCCTCGACCGCTGGCCCGAGGCGCACGGCCTCCACGGCCTCGGCCGAGGGAACGAAGAAGACGGCGTGGGGATTGCCCATGGACAGGCAGGTCGCCGGACCCAGGCCCGTGGCCTCGGGGACGGCCACGGCGAGGGTGTCGGCAGGGCCGGCCAGGGGAACGGCGCGCCAGGTCAGCCGGGGCCGGCCCATGTCCACCGCCACCCGCATCGGGCCCCGCCGCCAGGCCTCGAGGAGACCGCCGGCGGTCTCCAGGCGGACCTGGTCGGCGCCGGACTCCTCCATCAGGCGCCAGGCCACGCACCGGGTGGCGTTGCCGCAGGCGCCGGCCTCGCCGCCGTCGGGGTTCCAGAACCGGATCGAGGCGTCGGCCGTCTCCGAGGCGCCAATGACCACGAACTGGTCGCAGCCGATCCCTTCCGACCGCGAGGCCAGGCGCCGGATGGTTTCCGGATCCGGCGCAAAGGCGCGGCTGCGGGCGTCCACGACGATGAAGTCGTTGCCCAGGCCGTTCATCTTGAGGAAGGGGCGCTCCATGGGCTCCCTATATAGTTGCACAACCCCCTCCGGGCGACTTTCGCGAGACAGGGGCGGGTCTTTGCGCAAAAAGACCTCTATGAAGCGCCAACTTACCTCCTTCCTTCGCCTCTTTGTCCTGACCCTGGCCCTCGCCGGTCCGCCTGCGGCGGCGCGCGCAGAGGACCCCTTCCTCTGGCTTGAGGACATCGAGTCGCCCCGTGCCCTGGAATGGGTGGCGCGCCAGAATGCGCGGACAG
This sequence comes from uncultured Alphaproteobacteria bacterium, assembly GCA_903842425.1. GTDB lineage: Bacteria > Pseudomonadota > Alphaproteobacteria > Caulobacterales > Caulobacteraceae > Phenylobacterium. The sequence goes on from CAIMLY010000094.1 coordinate 13,654, forward strand.
CGGCGGTCCTGGAGGGAGATCGGCGATATCCCGCCTTCCTGCGGGAGGCCCGCGCCATCTTCACGGCGGCGGACCGGATCGCCTGGCCGAGACTGCGCGGCGGGGCGGTGGACAATCTCTGGCAGGACGCCGAGCACATCCAGGGCGTCTGGCGCACCACCGGCGAAGACGCCTACCGCGCCGGACAGCCGCAGTGGACCCCCCTCCTGGACCTGGACGCCCTGTCCCGGGCCGAGGGCCGGAACTGGATCTTCAAGGGCGCGACCTGCCTCCCGCCAGCCGCGACCCTGTGCCTGGTCCGCCTGTCCGATGGCGGCGGCGACGCGGTGGAGTTGCGCGAGTACGACGTCACCCGCCGGACCTTCGTCGACGGCGGGTTCCGCCTGCCCCCCTTCAAGCAAACCGTGGACTGGCTGGATCGCGACACCCTGGTCGCCGCCCGGGAATGGACCCCCGGCGAGGTGACCGCATCGGGCTATCCCTTCGTCCTGCGCACCCTGAACCGCCGGGGCGAAACCCGCGACGTCTTCCGGGGCCAGGCCTCGGACGTGTCGGTCGCCGCCAGCGTCCTGCGGGACGAGGCGGGCCGGAGCCAGGGCCTGGTCATCAACCGGGCGGTCGACTTCTTCCGTTCCGAGTTCAGCCTTTGGCGGGACGGCCGGCTGATCCGCCTGCCCCTGCCGCTTCGCGCCACCTACCAGGGCTCCGCCCAGGGCCGGATGATCTTCATCATCAAGGAAGACTGGAAGGGCTTCAGTCGCGGCTCGGTGGTCGCCCTGCGCCGGGACGACCCAGCCGGCAAGCCAGAGCTGGTCTTCGCGCCGGGCCCCCGGCAGGCGGTCCAGGAGGTCGAGGTGACGGCGGGCCTTGTGGTGGTGAACCTGCTCGACGAGGTCAAGGGCGCGGTGGAGGTCTTCGACATGGCTCGCGGTCGCTGGACCGGCGAGCGCCTCGCCCTCCCGCGGGACGCGACCTTCCAGATCATCTCGGCCAGCGAGACCGACGATGTCGTGATGATCTCGGCCGAGGGCTTCCTCGATCCCCCGTCCCTTTGGCGGGTGGACGCCGCCACCGGCCAGACGGCCCGGATCTCCGCCCTTCCCCCGAGGTTTGCGGCCGAAGGCGCCAGCGTCGCCCAGTACTGGGCGACGTCGAGTGACGGGACCCGCATCCCCTACTTCGTGGTCTCGCCCAAGGGCGCCCGGAAGGACGGCTCCACCCCGACCCTGATGTACGGCTACGGCGGGTTCGAGGTCGCCAAGCCGCCGATCTACCTGCCGGAGATGGGCAAGCTCTGGCTGGAACGCGGCGGCGCCTATGTCATCGCCAACATCCGCGGCGGCGGTGAGTTTGGCCCCGCCTGGCACCAGTCGGTCATGCGCGAGAAGCGGCAGCTGGCCTTTGACGACTTCGCCGCCGTGGCCCGCGACCTGACCGCCCGGGGCCTGACCTCGCCCCGCCGGCTCGGCATCTACGGGCGGTCGAACGGCGGCGTCCTGACCACGGCCTCCATGACACAGCACCCCGAACTCTGGAACGCCGTGGTGGTGGAGAGTCCGCTGGTGGACATGCTGCGCTATCACAAGCTTTCGGCGGGCGCGTCCTGGGTGGGCGAGTACGGGAATCCGGACGTCCCCGCCGACGCCGCCTTCATCGCCCGCTACTCGGGGTACCAGAACCTCAAGCCCGGCGTCGCCTACCCCGAGGCCTACATCACCACCAACACCCGGGACGACCGGGTCCACCCCGGCCACGCCCGCAAGTTCGCCGCGCGGCTGGAGGCCCTGGGGGTCCCCTACCTCTACTACGAGCAGACCCTCGGCGGGCATTCCAACGACTCCGACCCCGAGCTGAACGCCCGGCGCTGGTCGCGGCACTATGTCTACCTCGCCCGGCGGCTGATGGACTGATCAGGCCTCGCGCAGGGTCTCGGCCAGCAGGCGCCCCTCGGCGCCGCGGATCGAACCCGACCGCCAGGCGACGACGATCTCCCGCGTCGGATCCTCGGCCTGGAGGGGCCGGATCTCTATGGGCGTCCCCTCGGTGAGGCCGGCGGCCACCGCCATGGAGGGCAGGAAGGTCACCCCCAGGCCGGACCCCACCATCTGCACAAGGGTGGGAAGGGAGGTGGCGGCGAAGGTCGCCTCGGCGTCGCTCTGCCGGGGCGGGCGCAGTCCGCAGGCCGCCAGGGCGTGATCGCGCAGGCAGTGGCCATCCTCCAGGAGGATCAGGTCCCCGTCCTCCAGCTCGGAGGGGCGGGTCCGGGCCTGTCCCGCCAGGGGGTGGCCGGAAGGCAGGGCGGCGAGGATCTCGTCGTCGGCGACATGGGCGCTGTCGAGACCCGTCATGTCAAAGGGCAGGGCGATGAGGGCGGCGTCCAGGTGTCCCGACTTCAGGGCGGAGATCAGCCTCTGGGTCAGGTCTTCCCTCAGGTAGAGCCGGAGGTCCGGGAACCGGGACCGCAGCAGGGGCAGGGCCCGCGGCAGCAGGAAGGGGGCGATGGTCGGGATGACGCCCAGCCGGAAACGGCCGGTCAGGGGCTGGCCGGCGCTGCGCGCGGCCTGCACCAGTTCATCGGCCTCATTGAGGATGACCCGCGCCTTCGCGAGGGCCGCCTCTCCCACGTCGGTGAGGATCAGGCCGGACCGGGCCCGGTCGACCACCGGCGCCCCGAGGATCTTCTCGAGTTCCTGGATGCCGGCCGACAGGGTGGGCTGGGTGACGTGCGCCGCCTCGGCGGCCTTGCCGAAGCCGCCATGCTCGACCAGGAGCTTGAGGTACTGGAGTTGCCGCAGGGTGGGAAGCATGAGGACCCGACTTCCACGGGCGGCCGCCGCAAGTCAAACGAAAGCGGCGCGACCCCCGACCGGGGACCGCGCCGCCTGAATCCTGGCGGGGCCCGGGGGCCCCGGGGTCAGCGACCCGACTGGAGGCTTTCCACCGCCGCGGTCATCCGGGCGCTGAAGGGCTGGTAGGCGTCCCGGAACAGGGCCGTCATGAGCTCGGTGGTCTTGCCCATCTGGGCTACGTAGGCCTCCATGTGGGTCTTGGCGAGATCGGTCTGGACCTCGATCAGGTCCTGGACGCTGCGCACGCCGGTCAGGGACTGGACGGCGGCGGTCTGGCGCTCGACAGCGGCCTTGGAGAAGGCGACGGTCTCGGAGCCTAGGGCCTCGGCGCCCTTGGCCGCGGCGGTCACCGAGGCGATCACCGCCTCCATGTTCTTGCGGGAATGGGCGGTCAGGTCGTGGAGGCCGGTCATGCTCTTCTCCATGACGTCCTTGAGGGCTTCGTTGCCGGCGTTGGTGATCTTGTCGGCGGCGGTCTTGGCGGCGGCCATGGGGCGCTCCTGGGGGTGGACCCGGCGGACATTGGAGGCCGGGGCGGTTGTGCTGCGCTGCGATATCTCATGCTGCAGTGCAGCAGTCAAGGTCATTGTGCGGCGCACCATAACCAGTCCGTGAGGCCGATTCAGGCGGAATTTACTTTCCTGCAATGCGCTGGGCGGTAAGATGGCGCTTCATCCTGAAACCCGCCGGCCGCGCCGGAGACGCCAGGGACGCCCGACTTGCCGACAGCCGTTCGACGTCCCGCCCTTCTTCGCCGGCTCCGGGTCCGGGTCGTCGGCCTCGTGGTCGCCGGCCTCGCTGTCCTCGGGATCCTGGGAACGGCGGCGACCGCCTCTGCGACCCCGACGCCCCCCTTCCAGGACCTGCGCTACGCCGCCGTGGTCGTGGACGCCGAGACCGGCGAGGTCCTGTTCTCCCGAAGGGGTGACAGCCTCCGCTACCCGGCCTCCATCACCAAGGTGATGACCCTCTACCTGACCTTCGAGGCCCTTTCGGCCGGTCGCGTGTCGCTGGAGGACCGGGTCGTGATCTCCGCCCGGGCCGCCGCCCAGAGCCCGACCAAGCTGGGCCTGCCGGCCGGCGCCTCCCTGAGCGTTTCCGAGGCCATGCAGGCCCTCGCCGTGAAGTCGGCCAATGACGTCGCCGTCGCCCTGGCCGAAAAGCTGGGCCAGGGCAGCGAGCGCCGTTTCGCCGCCATGATGACCCTCCGGGCCCGTGAGCTCGGCATGGTCAGCACCCACTTCGTGAACGCCTCCGGCCTCCCGGACAGCCGGCAGGTGAGCAGCGCCCGTGACCTCGCCATCCTCTCGCGGGCGGTGCTTCGCGACTTCCCCCAGCACTACGGCCTGTTCAGCCAGCCCTCCTTCACCTTCCAGGGCCGGCAGATGAACAACCACAACGGCCTCCTGTGGCGGATGCCGGGGACGGACGGGCTGAAGACGGGCTTCACCAGCGCCTCGGGCTACAACCTCGCGGCGTCAGCCGTCCGCGGGAACCGCCGCCTGATCGCCGTCGTGCTTGGCGGCCCCTCCAACGCCCGCCGGAACGCCAAGATGGAAAGCCTCCTGGTGACGGGCTTCGACCTCGCGGCCCGACGGGACCGGGGCGAGCGCGTCCAGTTCGCCCAGTCCAGCTTCGAGAGCGAGCCGGCTCCCGTGGTCCAGCTGGCCCAGGCCCGTCCGCCCGAAGCCGGGGCCGACGCCCTGGCGCCGGACCGGGTGGTCCTGACCAGCGCTCCTGCGCCCCGGAACCTTTCGGAGTTCGAGATCGTCGATCCGGCCGACAGCGGCCTTCGCACCCAGGGCCGTTCGGGAGCAGGCCGGTGGTCCGTCCAGGTCGGGGCCTTCAAGTCGCAGGACCTTGCCCGCCAGCAGGCGGCCCTGGTCCGCAGGCTGGCGCCCGCCCACTTCACCGCCGCCGGACGGGCCGAGCGGGCCGGCGCGTCCTGGCGCACGCGGTTCGCAGGCTATTCGGAAGCCTCGGCGCGGGCGGCCTGCAAGGCCCTCAAGAGCCGTGGCCAGCCCTGCATGGTCCTGCCCCCGTCCGCCTGATCCTGGCGGCCTGATCCGGGACGGCGACGCCCCGTCGCCTAGTCGCCGCGCGTGACGATGGCCGCCGTGGCGACCAGCTCTCCCAGCAGGGAGAGGGTGGCCTGGCCGGGCCCCTCGAAGGGATCCAGTTCCACGCGCTTGAAGTATTTCAGAAGCAGGGACGGGTTCACCCGGGGAATGGAGACATGCCCCATGCTCCAGTTGCCGAAGCGGCGCTCGGTGATCTCCTCGTAGGAGAGCAGCCGCACCTGCTGGTGCCGGTCATCCCGGACGATGGCGTTGAAGATCTCGCAGACCTCGTCCCGCCCGCCTTCCAGCAGCTGGACGAAGAGGTCGTCGGCGACGCACAGGAGGCCGGTGATCCCCTGCCGCGGATTGTTCCGCCGGCACTGTTCGAGGATGCCGTCGAGCAGCGCGCCGTTCATGGGCTGGACGGGGCGGCTGGCGTAGAGGCAGCGCACGAGCATGGGGATCAGGTCCTGTTCTTGATGAGGGAGAGGAATTCGGCCCGCAGGGTGTGGTCCTTCAGGAAGGAGCCGCGCATGACCGAGTTGATCATCATGGTCTCGCTGTCCTTCACCCCGCGCCAGTGCATGCAGAAGTGGTCGGCCTCCATGACGACGGCCAGGCCGTCAGGACGAACCTTCTCCATCAGGAGATCGGCCAGCTGGGTGATGGCCTCCTCCTGGATCTGGGGCCGCGACATCACCCACTCGGCCAGCCGGGAGTACTTGGACAGGCCGATCAGGTTGGAGTGCTCGTTCGGCATCAGTCCGATCCAGAGCCGGCCCATGATCGGGCAGAAATGGTGGCTGCAGGCGCTGCGCACCGTGATCGGCCCGACGATCATCAGCTCGTTCAGGGACGAGGCGTTGGGGAATTCCGTGACCGGCGGCGCGTCGGTGTAGCGGCCGCGGAAGACCTCGGTCACGTACATCTTGGCGACACGCTTGGCCGTGTCCTGGGTGTTGTGGTCGGCCTCGGTGTCGATCACCAGGCTCTTCAGCACCTCGCGGAACTTGCCCTCGACCTCGGAGAGCAGGTCGTCGATCTCTCCCTCGCGGATGTAGGCCGAGATGTTGTCATTGGCGAAGAACCGCTTCCGGGCCTTCTTGATCCGGGCGCGGATTCGGGCGGAGACGGGCTCCTGTTCGGGGTCTGCCGGAGGCTTCACGTTGGGCTCGCACGGTTTCAGGACGCCGGACGCAGGCCCAGCCGCCGGAACCCTACACCGCAAGTCCGCCGCCTGTCGCGTGAATGTCTGGACTCATCCCGCCAGTAGGCGATCCCGGGCGGCGTTGAGATGGGCGGCCAGGCCGTCCGTACCGCCGGCGTCGGGGTGGGTCCGGCGGATCAGGCGGGCGTGGGCCTCCAGGATCTCCTCACGGCCGGCGTCGGGACCGACCCCGAGGACCGAGCGCGCCTCGGACAGGCTCATGCCGTCCGGCGCCGGCGGGGCCGGGGCGGGACCGGGAGGGGAAAGGGGCGCCCGGGCGAGACCGGCGAGGGCCAGGCCTGCGGATACGAGAAGGAGCCCAGGGACCCATCCGCCCCGCAGCAGGCTCAGGGTCCCCGCCACCAGGGTTGCAAGGGCGAGGCCTCCGGCGATCAGGCGCCATTCCCGCCGTCCGGTGCGGACGCCGGTCCGGCCCGCCCAGGCGAGCAGGCCGATGGCCGCGACGGCGATCAGGAGCCAGGTCACTACTGGGCGGCCAGCTGGGCGCCTTCGCCCGACAGGCCCAGGAAACCCATCAGGTCCCGCAGCTCCTGCCGGGCCGCCACATGCTGAAGGCTCATGGAGACGGGCCGGATGGAGGGCGAAAGGTCGGCGATGGTGAGGCCGAAGGGGAAGAGCTCGCGGTAGATGACCCGGTCGCGCAGGCCAGGGCCCACCCGGAAGCCGGCCCGGCGGGACAGGGCCTGGACCCGCTCGTCCACCCGGCGGCGGTTGCGGGCGTCGGCGGGGGCAAGGCGGTTGCGCAGCACCACCCAGTCGATGGAGCGCCCGGTGGCGACGGCCCGGTCCTTGCGGCTGTTCCAGACTGTCTCGGAGTAGAGGCTGGGCCGCTTCAGCTCGAGGGTCACGGGATCCACGACGCCCAGGGTGTCGAAGTCCACGAAGCTGTCGTTCATGGGGGTGACGATCAGGTCGGCGCGCGCATGGGCGGCGCGGCTGAGCACCGTGTCGGCGCCGGGCGTGTCCACGACGATGAGGTCGCAGGCGGACAGGGACCCGAAGGCGGCGTCCAGCCGGGCGCGGGCCTCGTCCTCGGGCGCCCGGGCGATGGCGGCGTCCAGGCGGAAGGTCTCGGGCATGGGCGCCTCGGCGGCGTTGGCGGCCAGCCAGGCGGCTCGGTTGTCGATGAAGTGGCCCAGGGACTGCTGGCGCACGTCCAGGTCCAGGGCGCCGACCCGCGCACCCCCGTGCAGCAGGGCGGTCATCAGGTGGATGGCCAGGGTCGACTTGCCAGCCCCGCCCTTCTCGTTCCCGACGACGATGACATCCGCCATGACCTGGGCTCCCGCCTCACGACGGCGCGCCCGGGGCGCCGATTCCCGTGCGGAGAGCCTGAGACCCCGGGGCGGCCGGCGTCAACGCAGGGGGCCGGATCGCCTGTGGATGGATCACCGCCCGCCCCATGGACGCCGGAGGCCGGCAGGGCCATATGCCGGCTGCCGCCC
>CAIMLY010000095.1 GCA_903842425.1 uncultured Alphaproteobacteria bacterium
CGGCAGGGAGATGCAGGTCCCGCCGTAGGTCTTCGAAAGGCGCTCGGCGGTGGCGTCGCAGACATCGGCCTTGCGCGAGGAGATGTAGACCTTTGCCCCCGCCGCCAGGAAGCCCGCGGCGATCATCTCGCCGATGCCCCGCGAGCCGCCGGTGACCAGGGCGACCTTGCCCCGGATGGAAAAGATGTCGTCGAAGCCCGTCGTCATGTCTCTCTCCCTGGAGTGCGCCCGGGGCGGATACCTCCGGGTCAAATGCGTCCCCTTCCATCGTCCGGAAGGGGGATGTTGGTCCGTGGCGAAAGCCGTATAGGATCAGGTCCGGGCGGACAATCCGGTCTGCGGGGCATACCGGAAGCAGAAATCCGTCGGACACCATCCGGGACAGGAGGCCCGCCGGCATGAGCTTTGACACCCCTCTCGTCCTGAGCGGACCCCTGCGCACGCCGCACCAGATGCTGGCCGACCAGGAGTATGGCGGCCACTCCTCCATCCATGACGACGCCATGGCCGAGAAGCTGGGCTTCAGGGCGGGCCCCATCGAGGGACCGACCCACTTCAGCCTTTTCCCGCCCCTCCTTCAGCAGGTCTGGGGCCAGGCCTGGTTCGAGCGGGGCTGCATCTCGTCGCACTACCTGAACATGGTGGTGGAGGGAGAGGAGGTCCGGGCCTTCGTCGAGGTTCCCGCCACCGGCGCGACCTCCACCCGCGTCTGGGCCGAGAAGGCTGACGGCACGCCGGTGCTGGAGGCCTCGGCCAGCCTGGGCCCCGACCACGGCCAGACCCTGCTGGAGGGCCGCATGGCCGCCCTGCGCCCGCCGGGCCGGCTGGTCATCCTGGAGGACCTGCACGTGGGGATGAAGGGCGCCGCCGAGGAGCGGGTCCGGATGGACCCGGACCAGCACATGGGCGCCCTCTACCCCTTCAGCCTGAACGACAAGCTCAAGGTCATCACCGAGACCTCGCCCTGGTATTCCGACGCCTCCGCCTCGCCCTGGGGCCGGCCCATCATCCCCTTCGAGATGATCAGCGTCCTGGCGGAATACTCGTCGCACTCGGCGCGTTTCCCGGTGAAGGGCCCCGCCGTGGGCCTGTTCGCCGACCAGGAGATCCGGCTGATCAAGGGCCCTCTCTTCGTCGGCGAGGACTATGTCATCCGCCGCGAGATCGCCGCCCTGGCCCAGAGCAAGCGCACGGAATCCTACTGGGTGCGGACCCGCATCTTCGACTCCACCGGGACAGAGCAGGTGGCCGAGATGCTGCTCAACCACGCCACACTGAAGCACTCCTACGCCGACTATCCGCCGGAACTGCTGGCGTGAGCGACGCCCTGGACGCCTGGCTCGACCGGGCGGTCCTGGAGCCCGGCGATCTTGACCCCGGCGAGGCCGAGGTCCTGGTGCTGGGCGAGTTCAACCACTTCGTTCACGAGAAGGGCGACTTCCGGATCGAGATGGCGCGGCAGGCCCGCCGGCTGGGCTTCAACACCTGGGCCGAGGAACTGGGCTGGTCGGACGGACGGCGGCTGGCCCGGTACTTCGAGACCCGGGACGAGGCCGTCTTCGACCGCCTCTCCCTGTTCGGCTGGCGCGGCGAGGCGCGGGACGACCGCGATGACCGGCCGACGGGGATCTTCCGGGCGTCCCTGGAGACCTATCCCTTCGACCTCATGCGCGCCGAGCAGGCGCGTTTCTACCGGGCCCTCTCACCGGAGTCGCTCCATGGCTTCGACGTGGCGGCGGGGCATGACGGCGGCTATGTCGACCTGTTCGCTCGGCTGGACGCTACAGGCGCGCCGCGGGCCTGGGCGGCCGCCCTCGCGCGCCGGCCCGGCGAGACCCTCACGGAAGAAACGGCACGACTCACCGCCCTGGCGGCGGAGGCGCCGGCGGGTCTGGACCGCCTCGCCTGCGCCGACCTGTCGGCCCTCATCGACGGCCTGACCTACACCGGCCTCGTGAAGACTGCGGCGACCTACGCCGAGACCGCCCCGGCCATGGCCTTCCGGGAGGACGCCATGAAGCGGCGGCTGGTGGACATCCGGGCCCTCAGTCCTGGCAGGCTGGTGTTGATGGGCCACGCCCTGCACCTGGTCCGGGACGATGCGGCCATCTCCGCCTCCGGGATCGTCGGCCCGGGCGGCCAGACGACGTCCTCGCTTGGCCACCATCTCGGCCAAGAGCTCGGCCTGCCCATGTTCATCGTGTGGATGATCTACGGCGGCGGCGAGGATTCCCAGCCCCTGCCGGACCTTCCGCGCCGGGCGGACTTCGGCGCCGACACCCTCAACGCCCGGCTGGCGGCGCGGTTCAACCGCCCTGTCCTGCTCGACGCCCGGCGCGCGCCCGGGGTCCCGGTGCGCATCGCCCACATGTACAACACCGTCATCGAGGCCGCCCTGCCGGAGACCGTTGACGCCCTCTGGTTTGTTCCCCGGGTGTCGCCCCTTTGCGCCTGACGCGACGGAAGGTTCGAAAGCCCAGCGTCTCGGGCGGAAATCACGGCGATTTGACCCATCGGTACCCTCCCGCGACCTTGTTTGGACGAAAAGGTACCCGCCGTCCCGAATTGTGGCAAAAATGTAATAGCGGTCCCGCTCAGGACGGGGCAATCTGCATTCCAATGGCGCCGGGCAATTCAGGCAATCAGGCCGCCGGCGAAGGGAGAGAAACCATCATGAAGGGTCGTTACTTCTATGGCGCGTCGGCTGTCGCGGTCGCAGCGGGCCTGATGGCCGCGGGCGCCGCCCAGGCGCAGGACGCCAAGCCGACCACGGTCGAGGAAGTCGTCGTCACCGGCTCCTTCATCCAGGGCACGCCCAAGGACACCGCCATCCCGGTGGCGGTGCTGAACCAGGAAGACCTGGAAAAGCGCGGCTCGCCCTCCATCCTCGACATCATCAAGACCCTTCCGATCTCCGGTCCGGTCCTCGGCGACTCCAACCAGTTCTCGCCGAACGCCCAGGGCCGCAACGGCGGCGGCACCATCAACATCCGCGGCCTCGGCGCCCAGCGGACCCTGGTGCTTCTGAACGGCAAGCGCTTCGCCGGCTACCAGGCCGACACCAACCTGCTCCCCGAGTCGGCCATCGGCCGGGTCGAGGTGCTGAAGGACGGCGCTGCGGCGACCTACGGCTCTGACGCCATCGGCGGCGTGGCCAACTTCATCACCCGCAAGAACCTCAACGGCTTCGAGGTCGGCGGCGACTATCGCTACGTCCCCGGCTCCGACGGCGGCGACTACAACTTCAACGTCCTCTACGGCTGGGTCGGCGACACTTCCAACCTGCTGCTCAGCTTCGGCTACAAGCACCGCGGCGAACTGTCCAACACCGAGCGCGACTGGGTGCTGGCGCCCTACACCACCAACCCCTCGGGCTGGTCGGTCCTGGGCCAGCCGGGCGCCTGGACCATCCGCTCCGGCGCGGCCGGCGGCGGTGCGACCATCGGCTTCGCGGTGGACGCCAACTGCGCGGCCGTGGGTGGTCACCCCGGCTTCACCGGCGCCACCCCGGCCTGCTATTTCAGCTACCTGCCCTTCGACAACATCGTCGAAGAGACCGACCAGTACCAGCTCTACGGCGAGTTCAACGCCGACGTGGGCGACGCCTCCAAGTTCCACGTCGAGGCCCTGTACAGCCAGACCTCGCTGCCGGACTACCGCTTCTCGCCGGGCTATCCGCCGACCTCCGGCCCCAATGGCCCCGGCTCGGTCAACGTCTACAGCGTCCCCGCCTCCAACCCCGGCTTTGCGACCTTCCTGGCCCAGACGGGCAACAGCGCCCTCGCGGGCACGGCCCAGAGCGCCCTGGCGACCCTGTGGCGTCCCCTCGGCGGCGGCGGCAACAACACCACCGGCGGCAAGGGCGGACAGAGCGGCAGCCGGAAGTACGAGCACGTGCGAGTCTCGGCGGACCTGTCCGGCGACACCTTCATCGACGGCATCGGCTATGACGTCGGCGTCACCTACATCCGCGAGATGCAGGACCAGCAGACGACCGACATCCTGATCGACCGCCTGCAGAAGGCCATGAACGGCTTCGGCGGCCCGGCCTGCACCGGCACGGTGGCCGGCGCCAATGGCTGCCAGTACTTCAACCCCTTCTCCAACGCCTATCCGGGCAACCCGGCCCTGGGCCTGACCAACCCCGGCTTCGTGTCGACCAACGCCAACACCAAGTCCCTGGTGGCCTGGCTGTTCGACCGCCAGAAGTCCCGGGCCCAGCAGGACACCTTCGTCGTCGACGCGGTGCTGAACGGCCAGCTGCCGGTCCTGGCCCTGCCGGGCGGCGACATCGGCTGGGCCGCCGGCGCCCAGTACCGGAAGGTCACCTTCCTCCAGCAGATCGACAGCCCCTTCTACAACGCCGAGATCAGCCCCTGCCCGGTGGCGGGCGTGACGAACTGCGCCTTCCCGACCGGCCCGTACATCTTCCTGGGTACGAACAAGAACCTGCGCCTGGAGCAGAGCGTCTACGCCGTGTTCGGGGAGGTGAACCTGCCGATCACCGACACCCTCAACGCCCAGATCGCCCTGCGCTTCGAGGACTACGGCGGCCAGACCGGCTCGACCACCAACCCGCAGATCCGGGTGAAGTGGCAGGCCATGGAATGGCTGGCCCTGCGCGGGTCCTACGGCACCTCCTTCCGGGGCCCGACCTCGGGCAACGTGGCGCCGACCGGCAGCACCGCCCTGGCGGGCATCGCGGCGTCGGGCAACAACTTCAAGTCGGTGGACAACTTCGGCAACCCGGCCACACAGGCCGAGACGGCGACCACCTACTCGATCGGCGCCATCGTGCAGACCGACGCCCTGACCGCCACCCTGGACTACTGGTCCTATGACCTTAAGGACCAGATCACCCAGGTCCCGGCCAACGTGGTGGCCACGGCCGTCGCCGGGGTCGGAAACGGCAGCCAGTTCGTGAACTGCGCCAGCCCGGTCCGCTACCTGATCACCTTCAACAACAACAACGCCTGCACCCAGGGCGTGACGGTGGGCAACGACATCGCCCGGGTCCGGTCCGACACCACCAACGGCCCGCAGATCAAGACCACCGGCATCGACGCCGATGTTGACTACCGCTTCGACGACCTCCTCGGCGGCGAAGTGCATGTCGGCGGTAACGTCAGCTACGTGCTCAACTTCGAGCAGGAGGCGTTCAAGTTCGCCGGCGTCACCGTCTCGGGCGCCTACGACGCCGTCGGCCTGACCAACTACAACCGCCTGCCCGGGACCATCCCGGACTGGCGCGGCCAGTTCTACGCCGACTACAACCGCGACATCCACAATGTCCGGTGGACCATGAACTATGTCGATGGCGTCAAGGACGACCGCGGCCCGACCACGGTGCAGACGGGCTCTTCCACGAACTGCAACGTGGCCAACGCCCAGGCTGGCACGGCGACCAACTGCAAGCTGATCACCTTCGGCCTGGAGCAGGACGCCTTCATCAGCCACGACCTGACCTACCGGCTGCAGCTGCCGAACGACCTGACGGTGACCGCCTCGGTGTTCAACGTCCTCGACACCGAGCCCGCCCAGGCCCGGATCGAGATGAGCTACGATCCCTTCATCGGGAACCCGCTGGGCCGGACCTTCAAGGTCGGCGTCCGCAAGAAGTTCTGATCCCCTCACCCGAGGTATCAGGCGCGCCGCTCCCCGGAAACGGGGGGCGGCGTTTCTGTTCCTGGTGGCGGACACTGGTTTGAGTCGGGGCCCGATCCTGGCCCCAGAAACCCCTTCCCCGCCCGGGGTTTTGAGCATACCGGATGCTAAAAACGTTGACGCGCAGGCCGTATGCCGTCAACCTTTCCCAGGACGTCAGGGGGCCTCGAAAGCGCCCGCCGGCGAAACGGGGGGAAGACATGTTCAGGAAAACCGCCTGGGTGGCCGGAGCCGCCCTGTCCGTTCTGGCCGCCAGCAGCGCCATGGCCCAGCAGGCCGGCCGCAGGGATGCCGAGACCGAGGCCACCACCATTGGCGAGTTGATCGTCACGGCGGAGAAGCGCGAGCAGAAGCTGCAGGATGTTCCCATCGCCATCACCGCCTTCACGGCGAAGCAACGGGAAACCACCGGGATCACGACGATCCAGGACATCACCAACTTCACGCCCGGCCTGACCTACAATTCGGGGCTCGACCGCGCGGCGATCCGCGGGGTGGGGCGCCTGACCAACCGCCTGTCCTCGGATGCGGCGGTGGCCACCTATTCCGACGGCTTCTACACGACCTCGGTGGCCGAGGCTGGCAAGTCCACCCTGATCGTCGACCGTGTCGAGGTGCTCCGGGGGCCGCAGGGCACCCTCTATGGCCGCAACGCCATCGGCGGCGCCATCAACGTCATCTCCAAGCGCCCGACCGACACCAAGGTCGGCGAGGCCCGTGTCACCCTCGGCAACTATGGCCTGCACAATTATGAGCTGCTGGTCTCCGGCCCCCTGACCGACTTCGCCAGGGTCCAGTTCTACGGACAGTTCGTCGAGCAGACAGAGAGCTATTTCAAGAACATGGCGACCGGGGACCGCCTCAAGGACGCCCTGAACCGCAACTATCTCGAGGTCCAGGCCGACATCGACGTCGGTGAACGCGGCCACCTCTGGGTGAAGTACGCCAAGCCCAAGTGGTTCAACGAGTCCGGCAACAGCGGCGGGACCCTGAGCAACAAGGAGTACTCCTACAACTACTTCGGCGTGGACGCCCTGGCGATCAACCCGGCCTTCGGCCTGACCCTGCCCAACCGGGTCCAGGTCGGCAATGTGACCAGCAACCCGCAACTGAAGGATCCCCGGACCGTCAACACGGACTTCCCGACCCGGATCAAGAACGGCGGGATCCACATCCTGACGGCGCACTATACCCACGAGTTTGACGCCTTCGACCTGAAGTACGTCGGCGGCTACGACTCTTACAGGTACGACCAGCTGTCCGACTCCGACGGCTTGCCCGTGCTCAGCTTCCAGGTCCCGCTGAACGTCTCGCCCCTGCCGGCGCAGAACACCTGCCAGTACGTCCCGGGCTGCCGGCCCCTGACCATCGACGCCAGCGGCAACCGTTTCAGCTACATCGAGGACAAGTCCTGGATCAGCCACGAGATCAACATCTCGTCCAACCAGGACGGGCCCCTGCAGTGGATCCTGGGGCTCTATTACTTCAAGGACACCTACCACAACCCGCAGATCTCGTACTCCTCCCAGCCCGGCGCCCTGACGCCTTCGGGCGCGGGGGTAGGGAACCCCCTTGGAAGCGCCATCAATCCCCGGGGCGAGTTCTATTACTTCGACTATGACATGACGACCGAGAGCCGGGCCGTCTTCGGCCAGGTCGACTGGAAGTTCCGGGACGTCTGGCAGTTCACCGCCGGCCTTCGCTACACCGCCGACCACAAGGACGGCTTCGAGTCCTTCCGCTCCCTGTGCATGACCAACTCCTGCATCGGCGACCCGCGGGTGTTCGGCACCCTGGTGGGCGGCGCAGCCCTGGACATCACCACCCTGCTGGCCGCCGGCTATCCCTCCCAGGCCGCGGCCAGGGTGGAGGGCGTCAAGACCGCCCCGACCCAGCAGGCCGCCAACAAGTGGGTCAACTACGTGATCGATCCCGCCACCGGCCGCGCCAACCGGCAGCTCGAGAACGACTGGTCGGGCGTCACCGGCACCCTGGGGATCGAGTGGAACCCCGATCCGGGCACAAACGCCTATTTCCGGTATGGCCGCGGCTACAAGTCCGGGGGCTTCAACGCCGCCGAGATCGTGCCCTCGCCCTCCACGGATGCGGAAACGGTCGACGCCTATGAGATCGGCCTGAAGAAGGACTTCGGCTCGACCCTCAGGATCAACACGGCCGTCTTCCTCTACAACTACAAGGACCTGCAGATCCCCATCCGGGTCCTGGTGCAGACGGAGCTCGGCAACACGGTCCAGACCCAGTTCCTGAACGTCCCGGAGTCGGAATCCAAGGGCGTCGAGATCGAGGCCAACTGGAAACCGATCCGAGGCCTCGAGTTCCTGGCCAGCTATTCCTACAACCCGACCGAGGTGAAGAGCGGCTGCAGCACGACGGATACCCGGGCCTGCGTGCTCGACGTGACCGACCCCCTGGCCCAGGACCCGGACGCGCAGCCGGCCATCACGGTCAGCACCCCGACCACCACCCCGAATGACACCCAGACCAAGGTCCTGCAGAGCCTGAAGGGCAACAGCCTGCCCTATGCGCCGGAAGGCAAGTTCGCCCTGAGCGCGAACTACACCTGGCTCCTGGAGAACAGCAGCCTGACGGTGGGAGCCAACTATGTCTGGCGGGACGCCTCCTACGCCAACCTCTTCACCCGGGACTACAACCGGGCCCCGGCCTGGGACTCCAAGGACTTCCGGGTGATCTGGCGGACCTATTCCGGCAAGTACACGGTCACGGCCTACATGCGGAACGCCTTCGACGACCTGACCTTCAACTCGGCCAATGGCGGCTCCCGCCTGGCGCCGGATCCGTCGAACCCGACCAACTTCAACAACGTGGTGCAGTCGCTCGCGATGAACCCGCCCAAGACCTACGGGGTCGCGGTCTACTACAAGTTCTGGTGACGGGAGGCGGGCCGGTGGCGGAGGGATCGGGAACGGGCCGCGCGGATCTCATTCGCCGCCTTGGCCTCGAGCCTTACGTCCTGGAGCTGGAGATCGACGGCCTGACGGTCGTGCCGCCGGAGGTGCACGGGGTTCCCCCTGAGGCCTTCGACGCCATGGCCGACTGGCTCCTGGAGGCCAGCCAGCGGATCGTGGGCTGCCGCTTCACCCTGGAGGGCGGCCCCGAGGCCGAGGTGGAGGTTCCTGAGGGCGCAACCCGGCTGGGCGAGCGGGGCGGGGAGACCACTCAGTTCCTCCTGCCCCAGCTGACCCGCGGCCACCGGATGTTCCGCGACCTGGCCGTCAACCCTGTCGCGGTGGCCCTGGCCCGTTACATGATCGGCCCGCGCGAGACCCGGTTCTCAAGCCACAACGCCTTCATCAAGTGGCGGGGCGAGTACGGCTACGGGCCGAACCTTGGCCTGCACGCCGACCAGGGAGGCTCGCCCCAGCCCTGGGGTCGCACGGCCCTGGCGGCCAACAGCAACTGGACCCTGACCGACTACACCCTGGAGGCGGGACCCCTGGCCTTCGTCCGGGGCTCCCACCGGTCGGTCTCCCAGCCCCTGCAGCCCGGGGCCACCCGGCGAGCCGAACCGGTCCTGTGCCCGAAGGGATCGCTGATCATGTTCCACGGCGCCACCTGGCACGGCGCCTTCCCGCGCACGGCGCCGGGCATGCGGCTGATGGTGGCCAACTATTACCGCCACATGATGACCCTGCCGCAGGAGGAGTTCCGCAACGGCTTCCCCCGGGACCTGGCGGGGGACTGCGCAGACCCGGCGACCTTCGCGACCCTCTGCGGGTTTGCCGACGAGTTCCCCTATGTCAGGGCCGAGCGTCCCTTCCCGCGGGTCCGAGGGGCGGCGGCGCGTTGACACCTTCCCGGGGCGGGCTCAGGATACCGCCTCATCAAAAAGTGGCCGGACAGAGCTCCGGCGGCCAGGGCAGGGAGGCCGACATGGCGGACGGTGAGATGCAGATGAAGGCGAATTTCCACGCCATGGTCGAGGGCACCGCCGAGGACTGGGCCGCCATCGGCCGGGCCGGCGCGCCCTTCCACCGCGAGTTCCCGAACCGGCTGGTCGCCCACCTGAACATGCTGGGCGAGGACAGCGGCGGCTTCGCCGTGACCCGCCTGGAGCACTCGCTTCAGACCGCCACCCGCGCCCACCGTGACGGACGGGACGAGGAATACGTCGTCTGCGCCCTGCTGCACGACGTGGGCGACATCCTGGCGCCGTCCAACCACGCCGAGCTGGGAGCCATGATCCTGAAGCCCTACATCTCCGAGCAGAACTACTGGATGATGGACAAGCACGGGATCTTCCAGGGCTACTACTTCTTCCATCACCTGGGCCTGGACCGCGACATGCGCGACGAGTTCCGGGGCCATCCCTGGTTCGAGTACACGGCCCAGTTCTGCCACCTCTACGACCAGAACAGCTTCGACCCGGGCTATGACTCCATGCCCCTGTCGGCCTTCGAGCCCATGATCCACCGCGTGACGGCCCAGCCCAAGCGCTCGATCTACCGCCGCAAGGACGCCTGAGGGAGCGGGGCCCCCGGGCCCCGGATCGGCCGACATGGCCTACGAGGACATCCTCTACGCGGTAGAGGCGGGGGTGGCGACGATCACCCTCAACCGGCCAGACCGGCTCAACGCCTGGCGCGGGATCATGGAGGGCGAGCTTCGCCAGGCCATGCGGGCGGCGGCGGACGATCCCGAGGTGCGGGTCATCGTCCTGACCGGCGCCGGCCGCGGCTTCTGCGCCGGCGCGGACATGGACGTCCTGCAGGGGGCGATGGCGGCGGGCGGAACCGGCGGCGGGCCGCCGGACGCCTTCGACCCCGCGTCGCGCCCGGACTTCCGGCTCCAGTACCCCTACTTCCCGGCCGTCCCGAAACCGATCCTGGGGGCGATCAACGGCGCCTGCGCCGGCCTGGGCATGGTGATGGCCCTCTACACCGACATCCGCTTCGCCTCGGACGCCGCAGTCTTCACCACCGCCTTCTCCCGCCGGGGCCTGATCGCCGAGCACGGGATGTCCTGGCTGCTGCCGAGGATCGTCGGCATGGCCAACGCCGCGGACCTGCTCTACTCGGCCCGCCGGGTCGACGCGGCGGAGGCCCTGCGGATCGGCCTGGTCAACCGGGTCTTCCCGGCCGCCAGCTTCCGGGACGAGGTCGCCGCCTACGCCCGCATGCTGGCCAGCGAGGTTTCGCCCCGCTCGCTCGCGGTCATGAAGCGCGAGCTGTGGAACAGCCCCTTCCAGTCCCTCTCCGAGGCGATCGTCGACGCCAACGCCGACATGGCCCTCAGCCTCAGGTCCGAGGACTTCAAGGAGGGCGTCGCCCACTTCCTCGAGAAGCGACCGGCGAGGTTCACGGGGCGTTGACGTCGGAAGGTTCCAGTCGGGGAGGGCGTTCAGTTGGGGCGTGAGGCCGCGAAGCCCGCGGACAGCGCCGCCGTGCTCGCCGTCTACCTGCGGCCAGAGGGGCGGCGGCTGTCGGCCCTCGCCCTCTTCCTGCTCGCCGGCACGGCCGTCCAGCTGGCCTCGCCCCAGATCATCCGGACCTTCATCGACACGGCGGCCCAGGGCGGCGCCGACGCCCCCCTCGAGCGCCTGTGGATGCTGGCCGGCCTGTTCATCGCCGTCGCCCTTCTGGCCCAGGTCCTGCAGATCGGCTCGACCTACTACAGCGAGCAGCTGGGCTGGTCGGCGACCAACCGCATGCGCCAGGACCTTGCCGAGCACGCCCTGCGGCTGGACATGTCCTTCCATACGGCCAAGTCGCCGGGCGAGCTGATCGAGCGGGTGGACGGCGACGTGGCCGCCCTGGCCGCCTTCTTTTCCCAGTTCATCCTGCAGATCATCGGCGGCGCCCTGCTGCTGGTCGGGATCCTGGTCGTTCTCTACCTGCAGGACTGGCGGATCGGGGTCCTGCTGACCGGCTTCGCCGTCGTGGCGGGCCTGGTCCTCCACGCCATCCGCCGGATCGCCGGCGGGCGCTGGGAACGCCTGCGCGAGGCCTGGTCGGCCTTCTCCGGCTTCCTGGAAGAGCGGCTGGCGGGCCTGGACGACGTGCGGGCCAACGGCGGCGGCCCCCATGTCATGCGACGCATGGGCGAGGTGAACCGGGAGCTGCTGGACGCCAACGTCGCCGCCGCCCGGCGGGGCCACTGGATCTTCCTGACCGCCAGCGCCCTGTTCTCCATCGGCTTCGGCCTGGCCCTGGCCCTGGGCGTCTGGCTGTTCCAGCGCGGCGAGGTGACCATCGGCACCGTCTTCATGTTCATGCAGTACGCCGGGATGATGGCCCTGCCGATCATGCTGATCGGCCAGCAGCTGCAGCAGTTCCAGGCGGCCTCGGCCAGCCTGAACAGGATCCGCGACCTGCGCGCCATCCAGCCGGCCCTCACCGACGGGCCCGGGGCGGGATGGGAAGGCCTGCGCACCCAGGCGCCCGTGGTGGGCTTCGAGGACCTGACCTTCGCCTACCGGGCGGACACCCCGGTCATCCGGAACCTCGACCTCCAGGTCCCCGCCGGGGAGGTCATCGGCCTCCTGGGCCGGACCGGCAGCGGCAAGACCACACTGACGCGCCTGCTCTTCCGGCTCTACGACCCGCAGGGAGGGGCCGTCACCCTGGACGGCCTGGACATCCGGCAGGCCCGGCTGGCCGAGCTGCGCGGACGGATCGGCCTGGTCACCCAGGAGGTCCAGCTCTTTGACGCCAGCATCCGGGACAACGCCACCCTCTTCGATCCCGCCATAGACGACGCCCGGATCATCGAGGTGCTGACCGACCTGGGCCTGGGCGACTGGCTGTCCCGGCAGCCCGAGGGGTTGGCCACGGTGCTGCGGGCCGGCGGCGGCCTGTCGGCGGGCGAGGCCCAGTTGCTGGCCTTCGCCCGGGTCTTCCTGAAGGATCCCGGCCTGGTGGTCCTGGACGAGGCCTCCTCGCGCCTGGATCCGGCCACGGACCAGATGATCGAGCGCGCCCTGGACCGGCTGCTGGGGGCGGACGGCTCGGGCCGCCGGCGCACCGCCATCATCATCGCCCACAAGCTCTCCACCGTGCAGAGGGCCGACCGGATCGCCATCCTCGACCAGGGCCGCCTGGTGGAGACCGGCCTGCGGACTGAGCTGGAGGCGGACCCGGAGTCCGCCTATGCCCGCCTGCTGCGCACCGGCCTTGCGGAGGTGATGGGATGAGCGAGGTCGACCGCGCCCGGACCGACCCCGAGGCCGGGGATATCCCGCCGCCCCTGCCGGCGCCGGACCAGACCGCCTTCCGCCAGGCCGTCCGGATCGCAGCGGCGCGTCCCTGGCTCTTCGGCGTCAGCATGGCGCTCTACGCCGCCTTCTACGCCCTGCCGCTCCTGTCCGGCATCGTCCAGCGGGCGATCTTCGACAACCTGTCCGGCCACGCCCAGGCGGGGTTCAACGTCTGGACCCTGGTCGGCTTCTGGTTCGCCGCCCAGCTGTCCCCACTTTTCGTGTCGTACTTCACGCCCTGGGCCTTCGTGACTTTCACCTCGGCCTCGCGGCTCATGATCCGCTCCAACATGATGGGCTGGATGATGTTCGCCCGGGGGCCCCGCTCCTCGCCGGGCACCTCGGGGGAGGCGCTGAGCCGCTTCCGGGACGACGTGGCCGAGGTCATCGCCTTCATCGAGGGCTGGGCCGAGACCTTCGGCCAGGCGGTCTTCGCCGTCCTCGCCCTCATCATCATGTGGCGGATCAACACGCCGGTGACCCTGGCCATCATCGTCCCGATGATCCTGATGGTCTTCATCACCCAGAAGATCACAGCCGGCGTCCACCGCTATTCCCGCGTGGCGCGGGAGGCCGAGGCGAAGGTGACATCCTTCGTCGGCGAGACCTTCACCGCGGTCCAGGCCGTCCGCGTGGCGGGCGCCGAGGACCGCGTCCTGGGCCGGCTGTCGGACCTCAACGAGACCCGCCGGCGCACGGCCGTGCGGCACCGCATCTACGTGACCCTCCTGGACACCTTCGGCGCCGGCGCCTCGAGCCTCGCCCTCGGCCTTATCCTGCTCCTGGCCGCCGGGGCCATGAAGGCCGGGGAGTTCTCGGTGGGCGACTTCACCCTCTTCGCCGCCTATGTCGGCGCAGCCACCTCGGCGCCCCGCTGGCTGGGCCGGCTGCTGGCGCGCAAGCGCACCGCCGATGTCGCCCTGATGCGGATCGAGACCCTGCTGGGCGACGCCCCCCGCGAGCGGATCACCGAGGCGACGCCGCAGGGGCCCGAGCCCACCGGTCCCCACGACCCTCTCCGGACCCTGGAGGTCCGCGGCCTGACCTGCCGGCACGGCGGGACCGGGAACGGCGTGGAGGACATCAGCTTCTCCCTGGATCGGGGTACGGTGACCATCGTCACGGGCCGGGTCGGCGCCGGCAAGACGACCCTGCTGCGGGGCCTTCTGGGCCTCTTGCCCACCCAGGCCGGCGAGGTGCTCTGGAACGGCGAGCGGGTCGACGACCCCGCCACCTTCCTGGCGCCGCCGCGCTGCGCCTACACCGGACAGACCCCGCGCCTCTTCACCGAGACCCTGGCCGACAACATCGCCATGGGCCTCGACCTGTCGCCCGCCGACTTCGACCGCGCCGTCCACCTGGCGGTGATGGAAGAGGACGTGGCCCGCCTGGCCGAGGGACTGGACACCCGCGTCGGCACCCGGGGCGTGACCCTCTCCGGGGGGCAGGTCCAGCGCTCTGCAGCGGCCCGCATGTTCGCCCGGCGGCCGGACCTGCTCGTCTTCGACGACGCCTCAAGCGCCCTGGACGTGCGCACCGAGCACGCCTTCTGGACCCGGCTGTTCGAGCAGGGCGGCGAACGCCCCACCTGCCTGGCCGTGTCGCACCGGCTGGAGGCCTACCGCCGCGCCGACCAGATCCTGGTGCTCGAGGGCGGGAGGATCGCCGCGCGGGGTGACCTGCGCACCCTGTTGAAGGACAGCCCCCTGTTCCACGAGATCTGGACCGAGACCCTGAAGGCCCACGCCCATGGCGAGGAGGCGGGCGCAACGGCCTGAGGCGCGCCTGCGCCCTTGCCCTGCCCGTCCCGGCGCCGCACAGTTTTCATACGTAGAGTTCAAAACCCGGAGGCCATCCCCGTGAAGACCCGCATCACCGAACTGTTCGGCATCGAGCATCCCATCGTGCAGGGAGGCATGCACTTCGTCGGCCTGGCCGAGATGGCCGCCGCCGTCTCCAACGCCGGGGGCCTTGGCATCATCACCGGCCTGACCCAGCGCACGCCGGACGACCTGGCCAAGGAGATCCGCCGCTGCCGGGAAATGACCGACAAGCCCTTCGGCGTGAACCTGACCTTCCTGCCCTCGATCAACCCGCCGGACTATCCAGGCTACATCAAGGCGATCATCGACAACGGCGTGAAGATCGTCGAGACGGCCGGCAACAACCCCCAGAAGTACATGGCCGACCTAAAGGCGGCGGGGGTCAAGGTGATCCACAAGTGCACCTCGGTCCGCCACTCGCTGAAGGCCGAGGCCGTGGGCTGTGACGCCATCAGCGTCGACGGCTTCGAGTGCGGCGGCCATCCCGGCGAGGATGACGTGCCCAACTTCATCCTCCTGCCCCGGGCGGCCGAGGAGCTGAAGATCCCCTTCGTCGCTTCGGGCGGCGTGGCCAACGGCAAGCAGCTGGCGGCCGCCCTGGCCCTCGGCGCCGAGGGCATCAACATGGGCACCCGCTTCATCGCCACGAAGGAGGCCCCGGTCCACGACAACGTCAAGCAGGCCATCGTGGACGCCTCCGAGCTGGACACCCGCCTGGTCATGCGCCCCCTGCGCAACACCGAGCGCGTGCTGAACAACGCCGCCGTCCAGCGCCTGCTGGAAAAGGAGAAGGCCCTCGGCGCGAACCTGAAGTTCGAGGACATCATCCACGAGGTCGGCGGGGTCTATCCGCGGATCATGCAGGACGGCGACATGGACGCCGGCGCCTGGTCCTGCGGCATGGTGGTGGGCCTGATCCACGACGTGCCGACCTGCAAGGAACTGATCGAGGGCATCGTCGCCGAGGCCGAGGAGATCATCCGCGGCCGCCTTGCGCGCTTCGCCTGAAGCGCCTGACCTGACCTGAACCCCAAGAGGGAGACCGACCGTGACCCAGGACCTGACCCGCGCTTCCGCCTCTGAACTGTCCGGCCTCTTCGCCGCCCGCAAGGCCTCGCCGGTCGAGGTCCTGGAGGCGGTGCTGGACCGGGCGGCGCGGCTGAACCCCGTGCTGAACGCCCTGCCCCTCATCGACGCCGAGGGCGCCCGGGCCCAGGCCCGGGCCGCGGAGTCCCGCTGGGCGAAGGGCGAGCCCCTCTCGCCCATCGACGGGGTCCCGGTCTCGATCAAGGAGCTGATCCGGGTGAAGGGCTGGCCCCTCACCATGGCCAGCAAGCTGACCGACAAGACCCCGCAGACCGAGGACGCCACCACCGTCTCCCGGCTGCGGGAGGCGGGCAGCGTGATCTTCGCCTCCAACTCCAGCCCGGAGTACGGGTTCAAGGGGGTGACGGACTCGCCGCTCAACGGGATCACCCGCAACCCCTGGAACACCGAGCGGACCCCGGGGGGCTCGTCGGGCGGCGCCGGCGCGGCGGTGGCGTCGGGCCTCGGGCCCCTGTCCATCGGCACGGATGGCGGCGGCTCGGTCCGGATCCCGGCGGCCTGCACGGGCCTGGTCGGGCTGAAGGCCACCTACGGCCGCATCCCCGCCTGGCCCGCCTCCATGCACGGGGACCTGGCCAACACCGGCCCCATGACCCGCACCACCCGCGACGCGGCCCTGATGCTCAACGTGCTGAAGGGCGCGGACGTTCGCGACCCCCTCGCCCTGCCGCCCACGGACGTCGACTTCGTCGCCGCCCTGGACCGGGGTGTAAAGGGGCTGAAGGTGGGCCTGGTCCTGAAGTTCGGCGACTTCTTCCTCGATCCCGAGGTCGAGGCGGCGATGCTGAAGGCCGCCGACCGGTTCCGCGCCCTGGGCTGCGAGGTGGTCCCCATCACCCCGCCCACCGAGAACGGCGAGACGGGGCGGATCTTCGTCGCCCACTGGTTCGCCGCCCTGCAGCGCCTGCTGCAGCTCTACCCCGAAGCCCGGCACGACGAGTTCGACCCGGCCCTCTACGAGCAGGCCAAGATCGGCGCGGGCCTGGACGTCAAGACCATCATGGACTCCCAGGTCCGACGCCGCGAGATGGCCCACGCCTGGAACCAGGTCTTCGCCGAGTACGACCTCGTCCTGTCGCCGACCATGTCGACCCTGCCCCCGCTGGTGGGGCGGAACGTGCCCGACGGCCCGGACGGCAAGCCCAACCCCTACTGGACCAATACGGCCATCTTCAACCTGACCCGCCACCCGGCGGTGACCGTCCCCTGCGGCGTCTCCAGCATCGGCACGCCCATCGGCCTGCAGATCGCCTCGGCCCACTCCCGCGACGATCTTGTCCTGGCCGCCGCCGAGGCCTTCGAGCGCCAGGACCCCCTGGCCTTCCCGCACCTGTAAGGAGACGCCCATGGCCATCTACAACGCCAGGGCCGCCCTGCCGGGCGGCGGCCCCGCCGCCTGGGGCGAGCCGGTCCGCATCGCCTACGACCGGCGCGACATCCTGCTCTACGCCGTCGGCATCAACAGCCGGGACCTGAGGTTCATCTTCGAGGGCCACAAGGACTTCGCCGTCTTCCCGACCTTCCCCATCCGCTGGGGCGGCGCCGGGGCGGTGGTGGACCGCGCCGCCATCCCGCCCTCGCCGGGCCCCCTGACCATCGACGCCGAGCGCTATCTCGAGGTGGTCCGCCCCCTGCCCCTCGGGGGCGAGGTCTGCGTGGTCTCGCGCCTGATCGGAGCACACCCGCGCGGCAAGGGCGCCGGCTTCGTCGAGTACGAGAGCGAGGTGCGCAACGCCGAGGGCCAGGTCTGCGTGAAGATGGTCTCGGGCTCCTTCCGCCGGGGTGTCGAGCGCCTGGGCGACATCGAGCCCTTCGAGGGCGCCGGGACGACCTTCTCCGCCCCCGTGACGGTCCCCGACCGCGCGCCGGACATCGAGACCGGGGCGCACATCCCCGAGAACCAGGCCGACATCTACCGGCTCTCGGGCGACTACAATCCCCTGCACATCGACCCCGAGGCGGCCCGGTTCGGCGGCTTCGACAAACCGATCCTGCACGGCCTTTGCACCTTCGGCCACTGCGCCCACCTGCTCCTCTCCGCCCTCTGCGACGGCGATCCGGCGCGGTTCCGCAGGATCAAGGTGCGCTTCTCCTCGCCGGTCCTGCCGGGCGACGACCTGAAGGTCCTGGCCTGGAAGGACGGCCCCGGCCGGGTGATCTTCGAGGCCCGGGTCGGCGAGCGCACCGTCGTCTCCCACGCCTGGTTCGAGTACGCCTGAGCCACCCCCTGACGCCGGGTCAGGTTTGACAGGAGGGCCCCGCCTCCCGGATGGTGGCGGAAAGCGCCGCGCCGTAGGGCCCGGTGACCATCCGGAGAGGAAACCCATGTCCGCCAGCCGCTATCCGCTGATGTTCTCGCCCCTCGACCTCGGCTTCACCAGGCTGAAGAACCGGGTGCTCATGGGGTCCATGCACACCGGCCTGGAAGAGGCCTCCGGCGGGCTGTCGCGCATGGCCGCCTACTTCGCCGAACGCGCCCGGGGCGGGGTCGGCATGATCATCACCGGCGGCATCTCGCCCAACGCCGGCGCCGGGCCGGGCGCACGCCTGTCCACGCCGGAGGAGGCCGAGGCCCATCGCGAGGTCACCGAGGCCGTCCACGCCGCCGATCCCGACGTGAAGATCTGCATGCAGATCCTGCACACCGGCCCCCTGGCCCACACGCCCGAAGCCGTCGCCGCCTCGGCGGTGCGCTCGCGCATTGGCGCCTTCACCCCGAACGAGCTGGACGAGGACGGCATCGAGCAGCAGCTGTCCGACTTCGCCCGCTGCGCGGCCCTCGCCCACCAGGCCGGATACGACGGCGTGGAGATCATCGGCTCGGCCGGCTATCTCCTGTCGACCTTCCTGGTGGAGAAGACCAACCGCAGGACCGACCAGTGGGGCGGCCCCTTCGAGAACCGCATGCGCTTCCCCGTCGAGGTGGTGCGCCGGGTGC